>JBBRZY010000196.1:0-7892 GCA_038252885.1 Anaerolineales bacterium
AGGTAGTTGTGCTTGGTGACCGGCAGCGTGACGCCGGTGACGTCCGTTTCCTGAAACGCGTCTGACCCGATGAGCTTGCTGCCCACCTGCCCGGTGATGCACACAATCGGCGACGAGTCGAGCATAGCCGTGGCGATACCGGTGACCATGTTGGTCGCGCCCGGCCCGGAGGTGGCAATCGCCACCCCGACTTTGCCCGAGGCGCGGGCGTAGCCGTCGGCCATGTGCGTGGCGCCCTGCTCGTGCCGCACCAGCACGTGATGGATAGACGGGTAATCGAGCATGGCGTCGTAGGCGGGCAGGATCGCGCCGCCGGGGTAGCCGAACACGGTGTCGACGCCCTCGCGCACCAGACACTCCCAAATCATTTGCGCTCCGGTTCGTTTCATGGCCTAGGCTCCTGATCCGTGGTCAATACTGGGCTGGGGATGGACGGTCAACGCGGCTAGGCGTTGTAGTAGTCAAACAAGGCTTCGATGGCGCCATCGGCGTCAACGGGATCGGCCGCCGCGAAGTCGGGGGCGTCGGCCTGGGTCTGCGGCTCAAAGCACTCGTACCAAGGGGAGTGCGTATCAGTTTCGGTTTGGTCTGTCATTTTAGTTCTCCGCCGTTCTCTGTCGTCTGCCTAAGAAAAAAAGAGCCGCCCGGGTGGTGGGCGGCTCTTTGTTCGACATGGTTCAGACTTGCTGCTACTGCTGTCGGACCCTCGCGGTCGCCAACCCAACTGGAATTAGGTTCTCAATGAGAACCCCAATAAGGACGAGCGCAAGTACGAGGACAGACAGTGAACTTGTCATAGTGTGTAGAACGTAGGGAGAGTTTACCGGCTATGTTCGGGGCTGTCACTATGCAACTTGGCTAGTAGGACCGCTAGTTTGGTAGGTCAAACTACCCATTCAGGTTAAGTACGCTTTAGCCTCACCCATTTGGGCCACCCCGCCCGGCTGCCTGGGCTGCTCAGGCGGCAAACTTCCCACCACAGATAGGGGTGCGGCCCCATGACATCGGGAAGCGGACTGGCGTATTATGTGGCAGACGCACAGGGGCGCACCCGCCATTCGGAGGTCAACCATGAAACAAATTCTACTCCGCTACAGCCTGCCGGCCGCGCTGCTCTTGGGCGGCGCGCTCCCCGTCGGTTTCCTTCTGAGCTTCTTGGTTTCTGGCTGGCTGCCTGGCCACCACCAACTGGCCCTGCCGCTCCAAATAGCCAGCGGGTTGGGCACCATATTGGTCTTTGGGTGGTTGTGGGGCCGATCAGTGGCGCGCGCCAGCGGCGCAGTTGGGGTAACGCGCATCGCCTCGATCGCCGCCCTCACGTTTTTTGCCGTCACGCTTACGACCGTGCAGGTGTTGGGCGTGGCCGAGAACATCTTCGTGGAAAACCGCGCGCTTGGCCCCTTCCCGATTCACGTTGTCTTCGCACCGCTTTTCACGGTGGCCGCCTTCTTCGTTACTGCCGCCATGTCACTGGTCGTCGGCGGACTGCTGCGGGGATGGCGCTTCGGCCGGCAGCTTGCCTGGCGGGCCGGCCTGGCCGGGGCCGCCGCGTTCTTGGTGGCCGATATCCTTCAGGACTTGTTGGGCCGGCGCGTTGGCGGGCCGAATGCGGCGGCCACCATCACAATGATCTCGGTCACCATGATCGGCAACCTCGTGGCGGCCTTCGCAGCCGGCACGGTGATGGGCTGGCGGCTGACACACGCCGCCGCCCTGACACCAACACCGGCGGTCGCGGCTTCAGAGTCAGCTAGCGCGGCCCCAGTGAACTCATGAGCCGTTCCGCCAAGATTGGCAGCCTCGCGCTCATTCTGTTTGGCGTTCTTTACCTGAGCAGTTTTGTGTTCGCCAGCCCATTCGTCGGGCTGGAGGACGGCGACAACCCGGCCAGCAGCCTGGAGTTCGTCCGGCAGCATGGCAACTTTTTCTTTCTGTCTGGCCTATGCGCCGTGGCGGCGGCGGTGGCGTTAATCGTGGGCGGGCTGGCCCTGGCAGATACCGTGCTCCAGCCGCCCGCATCGCTGCTGGGCCGGACCACCGCCACGCTGGGCACGCTGGCGGCGGCGTTCTTCTTCGCCCACGGCGTGCTGCGGATGAACTCGATTGGGTTGCTGCCCTACATTGACGGCCTGAACCACGACTGGGGCCTGGCGGCCTACACCGTCGTGCACATTGCCGGCACCATTGGCTTGGCGTCGGCCGGGGTGTTCGCCCTCAGCCTATGGGCGATTGGCGTAAGCCTGGCGGGCTGGCGCGGCCATAGCCTGCCGAAGGCAATGACGGCGTTGGGCTTTGTGCCGGCGCTACCGTGGGTGATGGGCTTGCTGGGGCACGTGTGGGAGATGCCGGAGGGGCTGTGGCTGGTCTATATCAGCTCAGTCTTACTCGGCATACCGTTGTGGTGCGCGGCGTTGGGGGCAGCGCTGCTGCGTTGGAAGCCTAGCGCCTTGAGCGCCTAGCCCTTATGCCGCCGCGTCAGTTCGGCCTCGACGGCGTCGAGCGTGAGGTCACGCGAGGCCAGCAGCACCAGGCTGTGGTAGTACAGGTCGGCCACCTCGGAGATGATGCGTTCATCCCCCTGCCCTTTGACGGCCAGGATGACCTCCACCGCTTCCTCGCCCACCTTCTTGACGATCTCATCCTCGCCGGCCGCGAAGAGTTGGGCGGTGTACGAACCGGGCGGCGCGCTCGCACGCCGAGATTGAATGAGGGCAAACAGTTCGGGCAGGGTCACGCTAGCGCCTCCAACGTCTCTAAAGCACGATAGAAACAAGTCCGTTCGCCGGTGTGGCAGGCCGGGCCGGCGGGCTGCACGCGCAGCAGCAGCGTGTCGGCGTCGCAATCCACTCGAATGCTGTCCACCCGCATCACGTTGCCGCTGGTAGCGCCCTTGTGCCACAACTCGGCGCGGCTGCGGCTCCAGAACCAGGCCTCGCCGGTGGCGCGCGTCTGCGCCAGCGCGTCGGCGTTCATCCAGGCCATCATCAGCACGTCGCCAGTGGCGCTGTCTTGCACGATGGCGGGCAGCAGGCCGCGCTCATCCCACGTTAGGTTGGTCAACTTTTATCTCCTCGATCACCGCCTCCAGCGCCAGCGTGGCGCGGTCGACCACCACCACAGCGGGCAGCCGCAGCTGTCGCCAAAAGTCGAAGGCCTCAACGCTCGGGTTGGCCCGCGCCACGAACAACGCCATGACCGTGCCGTGCGTAAAGAGCACCACATTACCAGGCGGCGCTTCAACCAACAGTGCCGCCACCGCCGCCGCAAAACGGGCGTGCGCGGCGTCAGCGCTCTCATCGCCAAAGACCACCTCGGCTGGCCGCTCAAACAGCGCCGCGATCCGCGCTTGATACTCGGCCTCGCTCAACCAATCGGCGGTGGAACGGACCTGCTCATGCAGCCCCGGCCCCGGCCCAAAGCGGGTGCCCAACGCCCGCGCCACCAGCGCCGCCGTCTCGGCCGCCTTGGCCTCGCGGCTGGCGTACAGCGCCGCAGGCAGATAAGGCCGCAGCGCCTCCGCCAGCGGAGCGCAGCTTGCCCGCCCCACCTCCGATAGCGGCCACTGGCTGGGCGACACACACGGGTCGGTGGCCGGCGCAGCGTGCCGCACCAAGATTAGTTTTGCCATGTCGCTTGCCCCTTCACGCCACGGCCTGCCCCGCAGTGCGCCGCATCTTCAAGCCGCGCCCTAGCAGATAGTCTTTGATCTCTGGCACGCTGTATTCACCGTAGTGCAGCATCGAGGCGACCAGCGCCGCGTCGGCGTGGCCGTCGGTGAGCACTTCATATAAGTGTTCGGGCTTGCCACCGCCGCCCGAAGCAATGACGGGGATGGTGACGGCATCGGCGATCAGGCGGGTCAGCCGAATCTCGTAGCCCTCGCGCGTGCCGTCGGCGTCAATTGAGTTGACCACGATCTCACCCGCGCCCAGCGCCGCGCCCTGCCGCGCCCAGACCACCGCATCCAGCCCCATCGGCGTGCGCCCGCCGTTAATGACGATCTCGTAGCCGGAGGGGATAGCGGCCGAGACCGCCACGCGCACAATGTCCATCGAGAGCACCACCGCCTGCGCGCCAAAGGCCACCGAGGCGTCGGCAATCAGCTGCGGGTTCTTCACCGCCGCGCTGTTGACGTTGACCTTCTCAGCCCCGGCCAGCAGCACGCGACTGCAATCGGCCACGGTGCGCAGCCCGCCGCCGACCGAGAACGGAATGAACACCTGCGCCGCCACCTGGCTGACCACCTCAATCATGATGTCGCGTTCGTCGCTGCTGGCGGTGATGTCGTAAAACACCAACTCATCAAGCCCGGCGGCGTAGTAGCGGCGGGCGGTCTCTACCGGGTCGCCAATGTCGCGCGTGTCGACGAACTTCACGCTCTTGGCCAGGCGGCCGTTGCGCACATCCAGGCACGAGATCAGGCGTTTGCTCAACATAGCGCACCATCCCACCCAGCGAAATTGCTCAGGATCTCCAGCCCCACCGGCCCGCTCTTCTCCGAGTGGAACTGGGTGGCGATCAAATTGCGCTGCCCGATGATGGCCGGGAAGGTCACGCCGTGGTCGCTGGTGGCGTAGACGTTGGCGGCTTCGGCCGGGCGCAGGTAGTAGGAGTGGACAAAGTAGAACTCAGCGCCCTCCGGCACGCCGCGCAGCACCGGGTGCTCCTTGGTGACGCGCACTTCGTTCCAGCCCATGTGCGGCACCTTGAGCGCGGCGGCGGCGGGCCGGAAGCGCTCACAATCCCCGGCGATCAGCCCCAGGCAGGCGGTGTCGCCCTCTTCCGAGTGGCCCAAAATCACCTGCGCCCCGACGCACGTGCCCAGGATGGGCGTGCCGGCGGCATAGGCGGCACGCAGCGCCACATCCAGCCCGCGCTCGCGCAGCACCGCCATGGCCGTGCCGGCATGGCCGACGCCCGGGAAGATGATGCGCTCGGCCCCGCGCACGACGGCCGGGTCGGCGGTAATGCAGCTTGCCAGCCCCAGATGATCGAGGGCGCGCTGCACCGAAGTGAGGTTGCCCGCTTTGTAATCAACGATCGCGATCATGCAGAACGTCCTTTAGCGCCACCTGTCCCTCGTACAGCGCCCGCCCGATGATGACTCCCGCCAGCCCAGCGGCCCGCACCTGCGCCACATCCGCCGCGCCGGCCACGCCGCCGGAGGCGATGACGCGCAAACCGGTCGCCTGGGCCAACTCAGCCGTGGCCGGCACGTTCACGCCGGTGCCCACGCCGTCGCGCGCCACGTCGGTGAACACACACCAGTCCAACCCCACGCTGCGCATCTGACGCGCCAGCGCCACCGCCGCCACCCCGCTGTCGTCGGCCCAGCCGCGCACGCGCACCCGGCCGTCACGGGCGTCAATGCCCACCGCCACGCGCTCCGGCCCAAAGGCTTCGAGCGCCTCGGCCACCAGCGCCGGCTGCTCTACAGCGGCGGTGCCGAGCACCACGCGCGCCACGCCCGCCGTCAGCGCGGCCTCCAGGCTGGCCCGGTCGCGCAGGCCGCCGCCGAACTGCACCTTGAGGCCGACCGTCACAATCGCGCGCAGCGCCAAAGCGTTGGGGCCGTCCTCAGCGCCAAACGCGCCGTCGAGGTTGACCACATGCAGCCACTCGGCCCCCTCGGCCTGCCAACGCCGCGCCACAGCCGCCGGGTCGTCGCCATAGACTGTCTGCCGCGTTGGGTCGCCCTGCGCCAGCCTGACCACGCGCCCACCGCGCAGATCAATCGCCGGGTAGATCGTAAACGTGTCGGTCGTCGGCGCGCTCACAGCGAGCCTTTGGTCGAGGGCACTACGCCGCCCCGGCGCGGGTCAATTTGCGTGGCAGCGTCCAGCGCGCGGCCCAGCGCCTTGAACAGCGCCTCCGCCTGGTGGTGGTCGTCGCGGCCGTACAGCACCTTGGCGTGCAGGTTAGCCTTGGCCGTCACCGCCAGGCTCTCGAGGAAGTGCGGGATCAGCGTGGTCGGCACCTGCCCAATGGTGGGGCCGTGCCAGGCCGCGTCGATCACGGCATACGGCCGGCCGGAGAGGTCGACCGCCACAAACGCCAGCGCCTCGTCCATCGGCACATAGGCCGAGCCCATGCGCACGATGCCGGCCTTGTCGCCCAACGCCTCGGCGAAGGCCTGCCCTAGCACCAGGGCCGTGTCTTCGATGGTGTGGTGGGCGTCAATGTGCAGATCGCCCACGGCCTTGACCGTTAGGTCGAACAGGCCATGCACGGCCACGTGTGTCAGCATGTGATCGAGGAAGCCCACGCCGGTGGCGATCTCGTGCCGGCCTGAGCCATCCAGGTTGAGGGTCAGCGCGATGTCGGTCTCGCGCGTCTGGCGATGAATCGTGGCAGTGCGCATTAATCGGCTCCTGTCAGCGCGGCGAGCAAGGCGTCGGTGTGCTCCGGCTTGCCGACCGAAATCCGGATGCAGTCGGTCAGGCCGGGCTTGTTGAAGAAGCGCACCAGGATGCCGTGCTCTTCCAGCCGCAGCTTAAGCGCCCGCGCGTCGCGCCCGACGACCCGGCACAAAATGAAGTTGGCGCGCGACGGATAAGGCCGCAAAAACGGCAGCGCCGCCAGCTTGGCCGCCAGCCGCTCGCGCTCGGCCGTCAGTTTGGCCACGCAGTCGGCCATGTAGGCCGCGTCGCCCAGCGCCGCCAGTGCGGCGGCCGTGCCGGCCACGTTGACGTTGTAGGGCTGCTTGATCTTCAGCAGGTGCGGCATGAGCACCAACGGAAAGCCACCGAAGCCCACCCGCAGCCCCGCCAGTCCAGCCCGTTTGCTGAACGTGCGCAGCACCATCAGGTTGTCGTGCTCGCGCACCCAGGGCAGCCGCGACGCCCCGTGAAATTCCACATACGCTTCGTCGAGCACGATGCCGGCCGGCAGCGCCAGCAAGCGCTTGAGGTCGGCGTCGGCCAGCACCGAGCCGTCCGGGTTGTTGGGCGAGGTCACAAAGATCAGTTTGGGCGCTGCCCCCGCCCCCGGCGGTGGGTCGAACACGGCCTCAATGGCTTCCACATCCAGGCTGAAGTCGGGCCGGCGCGGCACGCGCACGACCCCCGCGCCGTTGACGGCGGCGTCGAAGGCGTACATGCCAAACGTCGGCGGGCAGTCCATGATGCGGTCGCCGGGCTGCAAGAACAGCCGCATGATCAGGTCGATTAACTCGTCGGCCCCGCCGCTGGCCAACAGATTTTCAGCCGGCACGCCTGTGTCGGCCGCCAGCGCCGCGCGCAGGGCGGTGCTCTCCGGGTCAGGGTAGATGTGCGGCCAGGGCAGGTTCGCCAGCGCAGCGCGCACCTGCGGGCTGGGGCCGTACGGATTCTCGTTCGCGTCGAGCTTGACGATTTCGGCCGGGGTGCGCCGCAGCCTGGCCGAGAGCACGTCGAACGGCAAAATCGGCGTGTAGGCCTCCATCGCGGCGACGTCCGGGCGCAAGAGCGACTCGATGTTCATGCGGCGTCGATCCTGTGCTGGGCGGCGTTGGCGTGCGCGTCGAGCTGCTCAGCCCGCGCCAGAATCGCGGCCTGCGGGGCAATGCGGGCAGTGGTGGCCGCGTCGAGCGCCACGATGCTGGTCAACCGCACGAAGTCCACCACACTCAGCGGCGAGGCGAAACGCGCGCTGCCGCCGGTGGGCATCACATGGCTTGGGCCAGCCACGTAGTCACCCAGCACCTCGAACGAGTGCTCACCCAGGAACAGCCCGCCGGCGTGCTTGATGAGCGGCGCCCAGGCCCACGGGTTGCGCACGGCCAGGCACAGGTGCTCGGGGGCATACTCGTCGGCCAACGCCACGGCTTCGGCCAAATCTTTGGTCAGCACGATGCCCGAGTGGTTGTCAAACGTCTGCGTGATGATGCCGGCCCGCGTCAGGCTCTCGATCTG
>JBBRZY010000197.1:0-7883 GCA_038252885.1 Anaerolineales bacterium
CCTTCTTTAGCGGCCAACACTAAGGCTTCGTCTAGCGCCATCCAGCCGGCTGGCTCGCCACTGACCGGCACCAGGATGTCCGCGAACAGCCGCTCGCCGCCGTAGCGCGCGGCCACCCGTTCGCGCCGCCACTCGCCCGTTGCTGGGCCAGACCGCAACTCTTTGGGCACCAGCGCCGAGATCAGCCGGCGGCCGGCCCGCACCACAGCGGCGCGGCGTTCGCGCTTCTGGCGCGCCACCAGGTCCAGCGCGCCCACCTCGGGCGTGATCTCCCAGCCCAACGATTGCTCCAGGTCGGCGCAGCGGGCCGAGACCAGCAGATACAGGTCGGCCTCGGTTTGGCCCGCAAAGTCGCGCGCCAGGCCCTGCTCACGGTTGACCTGCACGATCGGCAGATAGACCTCGTCATACCAGCGGGCGGCGCCCTCGGGCAGCGGCACGTCAGCCGCCTGCTCCTCGGCCAGCGACTGGCGGTAGGCCTCAATTTGATCGCGCAAGTGAGTCAGTTGGCCGGACGCGCTGACCGACAGGTCTGCGCCGGGGCGGGTGCGGTCGAGTTGCGTGGCTTCGAGGAAGGCCACGTACTCCGACTGGGCGGCCACCTCCGCGGCGGTGGGCGTGGCCGAGAGCGACACGCGCGTCTGCACCTCAGTGACGTAGGCCTCGATGGTCTTGGCCCCCAACTGGCGCGCCACCGACACCCGATGATGGCCGTCAAGCACAAAATAGGCGTCGCCCACCTTGTAGACCTGGATCGGCGGCAGCCCGCCGCGTGCCAGGTCGAGTGTGGCGGCCTTCACCTTGGCCCAGCGCGTCTCGTCTGAGTCCTGGCGTGGCAGAAAATCGCGCGTAAAGTCGTTGGCGCGCCCCACACTGCCGGCGATGGCGTCAAGCGGAATCTCCTGCAAGCCGCGTTCGGCGCTGCCCAGCGGCTGCAACTGCCGCGCCACCAAGTCATACGACAGCAGCTCGGTCGAGCGACCGGTCAGGCGGGCCAGCACTTGCTGCAGGGCGGCCTGCTGGCGCGCAGCGCGGAAGTCGGCGACGGCAGAGTAGGAACGATACTGGTCGGTCACGGCGAAGTCTCAGACGAGTAGGGACAGCGCGCCATTATACTGTGCCGCGCGTGCGGTTAACAACAAAGGCCGCCTCGGTGGCGGCCTTTGTTGAACAGTCGACGGCTGGCCGCGCGGGCCGGCTACGTGGGCTGCGACAGAATGCTGGTGACCGGGCGGACGTCGGCCGCGCTAACGGTGGCGCTGTAGCCCGGCGCCCAATTCAAGCCGCGCACGCGCAACGTCCCGGCGGCGTCAACCGCCAGCACCTCATACAGCACCGGGTACCCCTTCTTGGTCGTTACCAAATCGCCCGGCCGAAACCGGACGACCCGCGGCCCGGCCGCGCCGTTCACCGTGTTGGGAACCGATTGGTTCTCCATCGTGCCTCCCCATCTCCACCCCACCACAATCTGCCAATCCCGCTACCAATACACACCCACGATGCTAATGAATTACATACATCCTATCCCAAAACGGCGGCGGCGCAAGCCCCGCTCCGGTAAAGTTTCTTGAACATTCCATGAGAACGCCAAAATCCTATTTTGACCATTGAATTTGCACACAAGCAATGGTAAGATGTTTGCCGGTCGTTCTCCGGCGCGTCGAAGTTTGGGGATTGTCGCGCTCCCGCGACCAGAAACAGGCAGGTGCTACATGCTCCTCTCCATCTTAATTTCCCGCTAGGTCCTGCGCTTCCCTCGGTTTTGCCGCTGCGGCAAACAACCATATGGGGCGCGCCGGTCCGGGTTAGGTGTTGGCAATTTTAGGCCATCACCCGCCCGGCATCGTTGCTGGCCGAAACCCTCGCCCTGCGAGGCGCGCCCAGCCTGTCACAAATCTCCACCAATTTCATATCCTTTAGCCACTCGTGGACTATTTGCGCACGGGAGCCGACGCTTGTGAACATGCGAACGAACGAATTGACCTTTGATTTGCAAAATGCCATCGCCAAGAACCGGCTGACCGGTCTATGGCGCTTGATGACGGGCTTTCGCCTGCCGTATTTCGGCGCGGTGCTCAGCCTGATGCTGGCCGTGATCGCCAAAACGCTGACCTTCATGCTGCTGCGCTTCTTCGTGGACGACGTCTTGGGTCAGCACCGGCCAGAGACGCTGCACTGGATCGGGCTGGGCTTTTTGGGCCTGGCGGCGGTGGAGGGCAGCTTCACGTTTGTCAGCGGGCGGCTGGCGGCCTACACCGGCGAAGGCGCGGCACGGCGGTTGCGCGACTACGTCTTTGACCATTTGCAGCGCCTGACGTTCACCTACCACTCCAAGACGCCGACCGGCGACCTGATCCAGCGCGCCACCTCCGACGTAGACGCGCTGCGGCGCTTCTACTCAGACCAGGCCATCGGCGTCGGCCGCATCCTGCTGCTGTTCGGCATCAACTTTGTGGCGCTGCTGGCGCTCTACTGGCCGTTGGCGCTGGCCTCGGTGATTGTTGTGCCGCTTGTGGTCCTGACCTCAATCTTTTTCTTCAAGCGGGTCAACACCGCCTACGAGGCCTTCCAGGCGCAGGAGGCCGTCCTCTCAACCACGCTGCAAGAGAACCTGACTGGCGTGCGGGTGGTCAAGGCCTTTGCGCGCCAAACCTACGAGAAAGAAAAGTTCGAGAAGGTGAACTTCGAGAAGTACACGCGCGGGCGCAAGCTGCTCACGCTGCACGCGCTGTTCTGGCCGATCTCCGACATCTTGTGCGGCGCGCAAATCTTGGCCGGCTACGCCGTCGGCGCGATCTTGGCCATCAACGGCACCATCACGCCCGGCACCTACCTGGCCTACGCTGGGTTGGTGATCCTGCTGATCTTCCCGATGCGCATGCTGGGCCGGCTAATCGTGCAGACCTCCACCGGGTTGGTGTCGTACGAGCGCGTGATGGAAGTGCTGCGCCAGGCGCGCGAGCCGCTGGACGACGGCGACTATCTGCCGGCCGGCGATGTGGCCGGGGCGCTGCACTTCGAGGGCGTGGGCTTCGAGTACGAGGCCGAGCTGCCGGTGCTCAAGGACGTCAGCTTCCGGTGCGAGCCGGGCCAGGTGGTGGCCCTGCTCGGCGCGACCGGGTCGGGCAAGACCAGTCTGGTGAACCTGCTGCCGCGCTTCTACGAGTACACCACCGGCACGCTGACCCTCGACGGCGTCGAGCTCAAGCGCTACCCGCGCCGGTTCCTGCGCGCGCAGATCGGCGTGGTGCAGCAAGAGCCGTTCTTGTTCTCACGCAGCCTGCGCGAAAACATCGCCTACAGCGTTGGGCGCGAGGTGAGCCAGGAAGAGATCGAGACGGCGGCGCGCGCGGCGGCCATCCACGACGCGATTGTGGCGTTCCCGAACGGGTACGACACCATCGTGGGCGAGAAGGGCGTGACGCTCTCGGGCGGGCAGAAGCAGCGCGTGGCAATTGCGCGCACGCTGCTGAAGAACCCGCGCATCCTCATCATGGACGACTCGACCTCAGCCGTAGACACTGAGACCGAAGCCGAAATTCGCGCGGCGCTTGACAAACTGGTGCAGAATCGGACGACCTTCATCATCGCGCACCGCATCCAGAGCGTGATGACCGCCGATCTGATCCTGGTGCTAGATAAGGGCCGGGTGGTTCAGCAAGGCACCCACAGCCAACTGCTAGCGCAAGCCGGCATCTACCGCAAGATTTACGACATCCAAACCCGCATCGAAGAAGAACTGGAACGCGATATCGCCGGCGCCGAAGCGGCGCTGGTGGAGGGCTAGACCATGGCCGACATATCCTACGAAGAAGAAGATTTCGTCACTGAGTTCAACGGCCAGACGCTGCGGCGGGTGGGCCGGCAGTTGCTGCCGCACTGGAAACACGCGGCCGGCTTTCTGGCGGCCGTGGCGGCGGTGGCGTGGTTCGACGCCTACTTCACCTTCCTGCACAAGCGCATCGTAGACGAGGGCATCCTGGCCCGCAACCAGCCGGCCCTGATGAGCATCGTCACCCAGTACGGCCTGCTGCTGCTGGTGCAGGCCGTGGTGGTGTTCTTCATGATTTACCTGGTGGGCATCCTGGGCGAACGCGTGCGCTACGATCTCCGCCGGATGATGTTCAATCACTTGCAAAACCTGTCACTGTCTTACTACAGCCGCACGCCGGTGGGCTGGATCATGACGCGCGTCACCTCCGACTCCGACCGTGTGGCCGAGCTGGTGACCTGGGGGCTGCTCGACAGCACCTGGGCCGTGCTCACCATTCTGAGTTCCGCGTACTTCATGCTGATCATCAACTGGCGCATGGCGCTGATTGTGCTGGCGATCCTGCCAGTCTTGATCTTCGTGGCGGTGCAATTTCGCAAGCGAATCCTGGCCGAGTTCCGGAACGTGCGCAAGCTCAACTCGCGCGTGACCGGCGCGTACAACGAGAACATCGGCGGGGTGCGCGTAGTGAAGGCCCTCGGCCGGGAGGACGCCAACTTGGTTGAGTTCGGCGCGCTGACGGGCGAGATGTATCGCTCGTCATACCGGGCGGCCTGGCTCTCGGCGCTGTTCCTGCCGGCGGTGCAGATCATCAGCGCCGTCGCGCTGGGCGCCATCGCCTGGTACGGCGGCCTGCAGGCCGACCTGGACAGCCTATCGGTCGGCGGCATTCAGGCCTTTGTCGGCTACGTCACCTTCATGCTCTGGCCGATCCAAGACATGGCGCGCGTGTACGCCGAGATGCAGCACTCCATCGCCTCGGCCGAGCGCATGTACTCGCTGATCGACGCGGTGCCGGAAGTCGTGGACCAGCCCGGCGCGGTGGCCCCCGACAGCCTGGTGGGCGCATTGAGCTTCGACCATGTGGACTTCTTCTACGAGGCCGACAAGCCGGTGCTAGCTGACTTTACGCTGCATGTGAAGCCCGGCGAGACCATCGCGCTGGTCGGGCCGACCGGCGGCGGCAAGTCGACCATCGTCAACCTGCTGTGCCGCTTCTACGAGCCGAGCCGCGGCACCATCACGCTGGCCGGCCGTGACTACACCGAACTGACGCTCGACTCGATCCAGAGCCGCATCGGCGTGGTGCTGCAAACGCCGCACTTGTTCTCTGGCCCGGTACGCGAGAATATCCGCTACGGTCGGCTGAACGCGACCGACGCGGAGGTGGAGGCCGCTGCCAAGCTAGCTGGCGCGCATGACTTTGTGACCACGCTGCCCAAGGGCTACGACGAGAACGTGGGCGAGGGCGGCAACCTGCTCTCGACCGGGCAGAAGCAGCTCATCAGCCTGGCGCGGGCGGTGCTGGCCCAGCCCGAGATCTTCATCATGGACGAGGCCACCAGCTCGGTGGACACGCTGACCGAGGCGCTGATCCAGAAGGGCATGGAGCACCTGATGGAAGGCCGCACCAGCTTTGTGATCGCGCACCGGCTGAGCACCATCCGCCGCGCCGACCGCATCCTAGTAATCGAGAACGGCCGCATCGCCGAGATGGGCAGCCATGCCGAATTGCTGCACCAGCAGGGCCACTACTACCGGCTGTACACGCAGCAGTTCCGCCGCGAGTTGGGCGATGTCTATGAGTTGAACAAGCTCACCGGGCTGGCGCCGGCGACGGCGACGTAAAGGTTACATACAACAATGAAAAACGGGCGGCCCAAGTGAGGCCGCCCGTTTTGTTGTCCTGAAATTTGACGAGCCAGCGTTCGGTTTTGCGGGGGGTGGGATTTCTCACCTGCCTACCGGTTTCGGTAGTCCCGATGGCCTGGGGCGGGTTCGAAATGACAAATATCGGATATCTGTCATTTCGAACCCCCTACAGTTCGTTGGTCATCACGCTGCCCATGCGGGGGTGAGAAATCGCACCATCAATCCTAGCCGATCGACAGTCTCTACCCGTAGACTTCCGGGTTGACGCAGTGGGGCAGGCGCTCGCCGCGCAGGCCGGCCAGCAGGTTCTCGGCGGCCATAGTGGCCATGCGGGTGCGGGCTTGCAGGCTGCCGCTGGCGATGTGCGGCGCGAGGACGACGTTTTCCAGTTGCAGCAGCGGGCTGTCGGCGGGCAGCGGTTCGGGGTCGGTCACGTCGAGGCCGGCGGCTGATAGGCGGCCGGTGGTCAGCGCGGCGTATAGCGCAGTCTGGTCCACCACCCCACCCCGCGCCGTGTTCACCAACACCGCACCGCGCTTAATCTTCGCCAGCGCGGCGGCGTTGATGAGGTGGCGCGTGTCGGCGTTCAGCGGGCAGTGCAGGCTCACGTAGTCGCTCTCGGCCAGCAGCATGTCCAGCTCGGCGAAGCGCGCGCCGGTGGCGGCTTCGGCCTCCGGCTTGGGTCCGGAGGCGTTGTAGTAGCGCACCCTCATCCCAAAGCCAGCGGCGCGGCGCGCCATCGCCTGCCCGATGCGGCCAAAGCCAATCAGCCCCAGCGCAGCGCCATACACATCCAGCCCGACCAGCAGCTTGGGGTGCCAGGTGGTCCAATGTCCGGCGCGCACAAAGCGGTCACCTTCGACCACACGCCGGGCGGCGGCCATCAGCAGTGCCCAGGCAAAGTCGGCGGTGGCCTCGGTCAGCACCCCCGGCGTATGGCCCACCGGCAGTTTGCGGGCGGTGCAGGCGGCCACGTCAATGTTGTCGTAGCCGACCGCCATCTGGCTGACCACGCGCAGCTCCGGGCCGGCCGCATCGAGCAGCGCACCTTCAACCCGGTCACTCAGTAGCGTCAGCACTCCGGCGCAGCCGCGCACGCGCTCAGTCAGCACCTCATACGGTGGCGGCAGCATGTCCGTCCACAGGTCTACTTCGGCCTGGGCGGCTAAGAGCGCCAGGCCTTCCTCGGCAATTGCGCGGGTGACAAACACTTTGGCAGACGGCATCGGGTGGCCTTACATCTCCAGCTTCAGAAAGGCCTCAACCACATCTGGGTCGAAGTCAGCCCCGGCGCGCTTCTGAATGTATTCGCGCACGCGTTCTTCTTTCCAGCCGGGGCGGTAGGGCCGGTCAGAGCGCAGCGCGTCCCACACGTCCACGACCGAGAAAATGCGCGCTGCTAGCGGGATGGCGTCGCCCTTCAATTGGTTGGGGTAGCCGTCGCCGTCCCACCGCTCGTGGTGGCACAGCGGGATATCCAGTGCCGGCTGAAGCAGCGGCACAGGGTAGAGCATCTCGTAAGCGTAAGTGGGATGCTTGTGCATGATCTCCCACTCGTCGTCGTTGAGCGCGCTGGGCTTCAGCAGCACACTGTCGGGGATGACCATCTTGCCGATATCATGCAGCAGCGCGCCGCGCCGCAGATGCACCAGGTCAGTCTCCGGCACGCCCAGCACCCGCGCCAGCCGCACGGTGATGTCGGCCACGCGCGCCAGGTGGCCGTCCACTTCCTTGTCGCGCAAGTCGAGCGCCCGCGCCAGACTCTCCAGCGTGGCGTCGTAGGCCGCGTTCAGCTCAATGTTGGCGCGGGCCAACTTTTGCGTAGCAGTGTCGCGGTCGGCTGTCACGCGGCGCAGGTCGAGCAGCGCCATCACCTGCCGGGCCAAGGCCAACAAGCCCTGCTGCTCCTCATCTGACAACTCGCGCGGCACCTGGTCCATAACTTCGAGCGTGCCCAGCCAATGGCCGTCGGCCACTAACGGCACACCAGCATAAAAGCGCACCCGCGGCCCCATGATGACCATCGGGTGCTGCGCCCAGCGCTCACCCGCGGCGGTGTCAGGGATCACCAGTAGATCGGGCGCGGGGCCAGTCGGCGACAGGAACGCGAACTTGCGCGGTATATTGGCGATCGGCAGGTTGTGGCTCGCCTTGACCCGCAATTGTTCGGCGTCAAAAAAACCCAGCAGCGCCATGGAGGTATGACACAGTTGCGCCGCCAGCACGACCAGATCGTCAA
>JBBRZY010000198.1:0-7843 GCA_038252885.1 Anaerolineales bacterium
CGCGCCAGCGTGGGGGCCGCCGTGGCCGCGCTGCGCGCCGCCGGCGCGGGCAACGATTGGGCCGGGGCGCTGGCGCTGGCCGCCGCCGCCACGCTGCCCGAGAGCACCAACCGCATCGTCATCCTCACCGACGGCGCGTTCACCTTCCCGGCCCAGCTTGAGTCCCTCGCGCTGCCCGCGACGGTCGAGTGGCGCTTGGTCGGCTCGCCGCTGCCGAATCAGGCCGTCGTCACACTGGCGGCGCGGCCCGGCCCCTCCGGCGCGGTGCAGGTGTTCGCGCGCCTCGCCAATTTCGCCGACGTGCCCGAGAACCGCACGCTCACGCTGCTGGCCGACGGCGTGGTGCAGGACGAGTTCCCACTACCGCTGGCCGCCTCGCAGGTGCTGGCCCAGGCCTGGACCCTGCCACCCGGCGCCGCCACGGTGGAGGTGCGCCTCGGCGGCACCGACGCATTGCCCGCCGACGACCGCGCCGCGTTAGGCGTGGCCGGCGCGCTGCCGGTGGATGTGCTGCTGGTCAGCGATGCTCCGGCTGTGGTGCAGCGCGCGCTGGAGGCGCTGCCGGGCCTGCGCGTGCAAACAATCAGCCCGGCGGCCTACGACCCGTTTGTGCGCCACGCGCTGACGGTCTTCTACCAGTGGCTGCCCGAAGCCTGGCCGCGCGGCGGCGTGCTGGTGATCGAGCCACCCGCCGGCTCGGCCCTCCTGCCGGTGCTCGGCCGCGCCACCGTCGGCGCACTGCCGCACGTAGTTGACGATCCGCTGCTGGCAGATGTGGACCTCGCGCCGCTGACGTTTCGTGACGGCCTGGGCCTCGACCCCGGCGAGGCGTGGACCCCCGCGCTGTTGGACGCAAACGGCCTCGGCCTGATCTGGCGCGGCGCGGCGCCGGGCGCACGGCTGGTGGCCTTCACGTTTGACCTGGAAGCCTCCAACCTCACGCGGCGCGCCGCCTTCCCGATCCTAATGGCGAATGCCGTCGCCGCCCTGCTGCCTGCGCAGTTGCCGCCCAGCCTCGCGCCCGGTGACGGCCTCGCGCTGCCCGCACCCGAGCTATTCCCGGTGCTATCGCTGACGTTACCCGATGGCACAGTGCGCACGTTTGGCGCAGACCGGCCCGCCGCGTTCGCCGACACCTTCGCGCCGGGGCTGTACTTGCTGCGCGGCCAAGACCCGGCCGGCGAAGCCTGGCAGAGCGGTGTGGGCGTCAACGCCGGCGCGCCGGAAGAGTCTGAGTTGCGGGCCAGCGCCCAGCCGACCTTCGCCGCCTTCCATGTCGCGGTGGACCCGTTCGGCCGCACTGCCTCCGCCATTGATCTGTGGCCGTGGCTCGTCGCCGCGCTGGTGGTGGTGTTGCTAATCGAGGCCTGGGTGGCATGGCACTGACCCTCGAGCGCCCGCTGCTGTTGCTGCTCTGGCCGCTGCTGGCGGCGGCGCTCATCGGCCTGACGCTCTGGCGGCGCACCCGCAATCCGCTCAGCCTGGCGCTGCGCCTGGTCATGCTCGCGCTGCTGGTGGTCGGGCTCGCCAACCCCATTCCGCCGGCCGTGGTCGCCGCGCCCAGCCGCCGCGTGATCCTGGTGGACCGTTCGCTCAGCGTGCAGGCCGACGCCATCGCCGCCGTGCAGAGCGCCATCAATGCGGCCGGGCTGAGCGCGCCCGAGACATTGGTGGTGCAGTTCGCCGGCCGGCCCGAACTTGTGGCCGCGCCCGCCAAACCCTGGCCCGCCGCGCCCGATGGCGGCCAGACCACCGACCTGGCAGCCGCGCTCGACCTGGCCGGGCAACTGCTGGCGGGCGGCGGCTCAGTGCTGCTGGTCAGCGATGGCGCGGCCACCACCGGCGACGCGCTGGCGGCGGCCGACCGGCTGGCGGCAGCGGGCATCCCGGTGGATGTTTGGGCCGCCGCCCGCGCGCCGATTGCGACCGACGCCGCCGTGGACGGCGTGGACGTGCCGGAGGCCATCTGGACCGGCGAGCCCTTCAGCGTCAGCGTGCGGCTGTACGCGCTGACCGCCCTACCCGTGCATTTGGAAGTCACCCGCGACGGCGTGGCCATCGCGCAGATTGACCTGACGCTCACGGCCGGCGACAACCTCGTTGCGCTGCCCGTCACCGCCGACGCCGCCGGCCTGACCGCCTTCGAGGCCCGCGTGACCGGCGCGGGCGACGAACGTCCCGAGAACGACGCGGGGGGCGCAGTGGCGCTGGTGCGTCCACCGCCGTCCATTCTGATCGCCGCCCGCGAACCAGCGTCCGCCCAACGGCTGGCGCAAGCCCTGTCCGGCCACCAGATCCGCGCCGACCTTTTGGCCGTCGGCGGGCTGCCGGCCGGCACCTCGCCGCTGCTGGCCTATGACGCCCTGGTGCTCATGGATATTAGCGCCGAAGACCTGAGCTTCGAGCAGTTGTCGGCGCTGGAGGCCTACGTCTATGCCGACGGGCACGGCCTGATCGTCACCGGCGGGCAGGCCTCGTTCTCGCTGGGCGCATACGCTGGCACGCCGCTCGAACGCCTGCTGCCCATCAGCCTCGACCCGCCCGAGCGCAGCCAGCGCGCGCCCGCCAGCCTGATACTGTTGATCGACCGTTCTGGCAGCATGAACCCGCAAAAGCTCTCGCTCGTCAAGGAAGCCGCTATCCGCGCCGTCGAGGTCTTACAGCCCACCGATCAGGTCGGCGTGATCGCCTTCGCCGACGAACCCGAGTGGCTGGTACCGCTCAGCCCGCTCGGCGACGGATTGCACCTGCGCGATGTGCTCGACAGCATCGCCCAGATCACCAGCCGCGGCGGCACCGACATCCTCGCGCCGCTCACTTTCGGCATCGACGCGCTCACTGCCGCGCCGGTCGGTGCGCGCCACATCGTGCTGTTCAGCGACGGCCAGAGCGCCAACGGCCAACTGGCCGACTTTGAGGCGCTGGTGGAGCACGGCGCGTCGTTCGACATCACCGTCTCAACCATCGCCGTCGGCTCCGAGGCCGATCTGGAGTTGATGGAAGCGATTGCCACCTGGGGCGCGGGCCGCTTCCACTATGCTGACACGCCCGACCGCATCCCGCAGATGATGCTGGCCGAAACGCAGGCGGTGCGCAGCGCAGCCGTGCAGTCCGGCAGCATCCGCGCCCAGATCACCCGCCCACACCCGCTCGTCAGCGGCTTTGCGGCCGATATGCTGCCGCAGCTTGAAGCCTATGTGGCCCTCAGCGCGCGCCCGCCGGCCGAGGCCGAGGTGGTGCTGGCCTCGCCCCTCGAAGACCCGCTGCTCGCTACCTGGCAGTACGGCCTCGGCCGCGTCGTCGCCTGGACCAGCGACGTAGGCGGCGTATGGACGCCCGCCTGGGCCGACTGGCCGGGCCTGGGCCAATTTTGGACGCAAGTGGTACGCTATGCCCTGCCCAGCCCGACGCAAGGGCCGGTCTTCGCGCAGGCCACCGCCAACGGCCTGGCGGTTGACCTGACCGTGCTGGCGGCCGGCGCGGACGGCAACGGCCTCAACCTGGCCGCCGTCACGCTCACGTTGGCCGCGCCCGATGGCACGCTCTCCACGCTGCCCGTTCCGCAGTCCGCGCCCGGCGAGTACAGCGCGGCCTTCAACGTGCCGGCGCTCGGCGCCTATCGCGGCCTGGTGCGCGTCGTCAAAGGCGCCGACCAGTGGGAAGCCCCGGTCGGCCTGGTGGCCGGCTATTCGGATGAGTTCAATGCCCGCCGGCCGGATGGCACGTTGCTGCTCAATCAAATCGCGGCGCTCACCGGCGGCACGCTGACCGACAGCCTCGCCGCCGCCGTGCCTGCCGCCGCGCCGCTCTCTGGCCCGGTGCGCGGCTATGGCCCGTGGCTGGTGCTGGCCGCCCTGCTGTTCTGGCCAGTGGAGATCGCCGTCCGCCGCCGTTGGATGCCCTGGAAACGTTAAGGATCAACCCACCCTATGACCCTGCCGCCTGCCACCCCCACCGCCCCGCCCGACGGCCTGACCGTCGAGGAATTCATTTCTACCGCCCTGCAGATCGAAACCGAGGTCAGCCGCGTGCTGGTCGGCCAGACCGCGCTGGTGCGGCAGTTGCTCATCACGCTCTTGGCCGGCGGCAACGCGCTGCTCGAAGGCGTGCCCGGCCTGGGCAAGACGCTGCTCGTGCGCACGCTGGCCAAAGTCCTCACCGGCACGTTCAGCCGCATCCAATTCACGCCCGACCTGATGCCGGCCGACATCACCGGCACGCTGGTGCTCTCAGAAGATGAGGCCGGCCGCCGCGCCTTCCGCTATCAGCCGGGGCCGATCTTCGCCAACCTGGTGCTGGCCGACGAGATCAACCGCGCCACGCCGCGCACGCAAAGCGCCCTGCTGGAGGCCATGCAGGAGCACCACGTCACCGTCGGCACCCAGACCTACGAATTGCCCAACCCGTTCTTCGTGCTCGCGACCCAGAACCCGCTGGAGATGGAAGGCACCTACCCGCTGCCCGAGGCCCAACTCGACCGCTTCTTCTTCAAGCTGGCCGTCGCCTTCCCCACCGAAGCCGAGCTGCTGGAGATCGCCCGCCGCACCACCGGCGCCGAGCAGCCCACCGCCGCGCCCATCGCGCCCGCCAGCCGCGTGGTGGCGATGCAGACTCTGGCGCGCCAGGTGCCGGTGGCCGAGCACGTCACCCGCTACGCTGCCCGCCTGATCCTGGCCACCCACCCCGAAGGCGGCCGCAGCCCCACGCCGCAAGTTGCCAAGTACCTGGCCTATGGGGCCAGCCCGCGCGGCCTGCAAGCTCTGATCGTGGCCGGCAAGATCGCCGCGCTGCTCGACGGGCGCGAGGCCGTCTCCCTCGAAGACATCCGCGCCATGGCCCTGCCCGCCCTGCGCCACCGCCTGATCCTTAACTACGAAGCTCAAGCCGAAGGCGTCAACCCCGACGACATCGTGCGCGAAGTCGTCGCGGCCATACCCGCCAAGTGATTTCGGATTGCGGATTGATGGTCTGATGTGGTGATGAATGGGGGACACAATGGCGACGACGAAGAAATCCGGGAAGACCACCAAGCCGCCCGCCGCGAAGCTGACCAAGCCCAAGGCCGCCGCGCCGGTTGCGCTCACGGCTGCGGCCTACGAAGCGCAGTTGCGCACCTATCAATCCGATGTCGAGTTACAGAAGATTCAGCGTTACTTCAAATCCGACGCAGGCGAGTACGGCGCTGGCGACACGTTCATCGGCGTGCGCATGGGCCAGGTGTTCGCCCTCAGCCAGGCTTTCATTGACATGCCGCCGGCCGAGATCGAGAAGCTGCTCGACAGCCCCATCCACGAAGTGCGCGCCGGTGCGTGCAGCCTCATGGACAAGCAGGCGCGCCGCAAGCAGACGCCTGAAAGCCGCCGCAAAGAACTCTACGAGCTCTACCTGCGCCGCATCGACCGCATCAACAATTGGGATTTGGTAGACCTGGCCGCGCCGTTCGCCGTCGGCGGCTATCTGTTCGATAAGCCGCGCGCCGTCCTCTACAAACTGGCGCGTTCCAAGAACATCTGGGGACGCCGCACCGCCCTGCTCGCCAGTTACTACTTCATCCGCCAGGGCCAGGGCGACGACACCTTCAAGCTCGCCGCGCTGCTGCTGAACGACCCCGAAGACTTGATCCACAAGGCCGTCGGCGGCGGCCTGCGCTGGGCCGGCGACAAACACCGCCCGGAGCTGATCAGCTTCCTCGACCAGCACGCCGCCCACATGCCGCGGGTCATGCTGCGCTACGCCATCGAGCACCTCAGCGTCAAGCTGCGCCAGCACTACCTCAGCCGCGCAGCCAAGTAGCCCCGCCCCTCACACCGGCCCGCTACTCGCATATAGCCGCGCAATCTCGTCGCGCGCCGGTCGCGGCAGCAACTGGCGTTCACCCGCCCCACCCTGCCACACCTTCGGCGGCCCCTCGGTCACATACCCCAACGCGGCGCACTCAATCCGCTCGCGCCGCAAAGCCGCCATAATCGCCGCCGCGTCCGCCTCAGCCGCCGTCAGCAGCAGCGCGCCAGACGCAATCGTCGCCAGCGGGTCCAGCCCCAGCGCGGCGCACACCCGCGCGGCCAACGGCGGCACCGGCACGGCCGCCGGGTCAATCACCAGCGCATGCCCGAAAGCCTCCGCCAGCTCCCACAGCGCGCCGGCCAACCCGCCCTCGGTCGGGTCGTGCATCGCCGTCACCCGCCCAGCCGCCGTCGCGATCTGCGCGTCGCGCACCACCGAGATGCCCGGCGCGGTCAGGTAGGCTTGCGCTTCGGCCAACTCGGCCGCGCTCAACACGCCTGCCAGCCGCCCCGCAAACTCGCGCGCCAGCAGCGCCGTGCCCTCAATCGGCACGCCCTTGGTCAACAGCACCCGGTCGCCCACCTGCGCCCCGCGCGGCGTGATCAGCCGGTCGCGCGCCACCTCACCGATCAGCGTGCCGGCCAAAATCGGCCGCGCCAGGCCATGTGTAATCTCCGTGTGCCCGCCGATCACGCTGATGCCCAGCGCCCGGCACGCGGCGTACACCTGCCCCGCCCAGCCTTCTACCTGCGCCGGCGTGCAGCCCTCCGGCAGCAGCATCGTCAACAGCAGCCAGCGCGGCGTGGCCCCGGTCGTCGCCAGGTCGTTGGCGTTCACCTGCACCAAATACCAGCCGATCTCGTCGGTCGCAAACGTGATCGGATCGGCCTTCAGCACCAGCAGCCGACCTGCCCTATCACTGTTGGGGTCGCCCAAGTCGAGCACCGCGCAGTCCAGCCCCGGCCCCGGCGCGAGATGAATCGCCGCATCACCCACCGGCGCGCCCGCAATCAGCCGCGCCAGCAGCGCCGGCGGCAGCTTGCCCACTGGCAGCCCGTCACTCATCGCCTGTCTTCATCGCCCTCAGTCTAGCGCGAAGCCCCGCCCGTGCAAGCGGCAACACACCACCTTCCTTCCCTACCCAAATTCTACGCACATACCTTCGTGAAAATTCGTGTCCGGCCTGTTGGTCCCTCGCGCGCCTCAGCCATAATTTCTTACCATCCGCCTGATTGACCACCTCATCCTGCCTCCCAACACCCCCCATCTCCCCTTCGTGATAATTCGTGGCAAGAATCCTTCGCCTCCCATCCTGCGCAGCGCGTTAAAGCAAAAACGGCTGGGCCTCACTCGAGGCCCAGCCGTTTCTTATATTACCAAGCTACTGCTTACGCCGCCGGCGTGGTCGTGGAGTGCTGGCCGTTCGGTTCATCGGTCCAGCTTTCCTTGGCCGCTTCCGTCACGGCCGTCGCCACGCGGTTCACGCGGTGCTTCTGCTCTTCCACGTAGTCCATGCTCTTCTGCCGCATGGTCTCCACCTGCGTCTTGGCCTCGTCGCTGAGCTGCTCAACGCGCTCCTTGGTCTCTTGCGCGGTCTGCTCGGCCGCCTGGCGCAGTTGCGTGGCTTTGTAGCGCACCAACTCACGCGTCTCGCGGCCCGACTGCGGCGCCATCAACAGGCTGACGGCCAATCCGGCCAAACCGCCGACAACAAACCCGGTCAGCCAACTGCCGGCGCTGCCGTGCTGGTGATGATGTTCATGGTCGTGCTCTTCATCATGGGACATAGTAAGCCTCCTATTTGTACCAGTGCCTCACATTTACGCTGGCCTAAGCATAACCCGGTCGGTACCCGGCGACAATCGGCGCGGGTCGCAATTGAGTGTAGGACGCGCACTGACACGCCCGGCTCCGGCGCCGCTATCGCTTGTATAATCTGGGCGCACACTCGCCCACACGCCCCTGTCGGCGGCGGGGCCACACTCGGTCCGGCCGCCCGGAATACCGCCGCCTATGTCCGATTTCGGTCAATTCCAGCACGTGTCTGCCGCGCCCACCA
>JBBRZY010000199.1:0-7835 GCA_038252885.1 Anaerolineales bacterium
CTACCGCCGCCCGAGTTTACAGACGCGTCGCCAGCTTAGTAGGTCGGCAAGGTGGAGTCCACCTCGCGCGCCCAGCCGTTGATGCCGCCCTTGAGATTCTTGAGTTTGCGGAAGCCGGCCGTGCGCAGCAGTTCCAGCGCGCGGGCCGAGCGCGAGCCGCTCTTGCACATCAGCACAATGTCCTGTGCCGAGTCGAGCTCGTGCATGTGCGCCGCCAGCGTGCCCAGCGGGATTAGGTCAGCGCCCTCGATGTGCGAGATTTCCCACTCATGCGGCTCGCGCACATCAATAATGCGCAGGTGGTTGCCCTCGCCCAAGCGCGCTTGCAATTCCTTGGGGGTGATGTCCCAGCCCACGCCGGCGCTCTCCTCGTCATGGTCGTGGCCCGGCACGCCGCAGAACTCCTCGTAGTCAATCAGCGTGGTGACCGTCGGGTGCTCCGAGCAGATCAAGCAGCGCGGGTTCTTGCGCAGTTTCACCTCTTCCAGCGTCATGGCCAGGGCGTCGTACAGCAGCAGCCGCCCGATCAGCGGCTGGCCGATGCCCAAGATGAGCTTGATGGCCTCAGTCGCCTGGATGGTGCCGATGGTGCCGGGCAGCACGCCCAGCACACCGCCCTCGGCGCACGACGGCACCAGGCCAGGGGGCGGGGGCTCGGGGAACAAGCAGCGGTAGCACGGCCCTTCCTTGGCATAGAACACCGAGGCCTGGCCCTCAAAGCGGAAGATGCTGCCATAGATGTTGGGCTTGCCCAGCAGCACGCACACGTCGTTGGTCAGGTAGCGCGTCGGAAAATTGTCGGTGCCGTCAATGATGATGTCATACGGTCGGGCGATGTCGAACGCGTTCTCCGACGTGAACGGCACGTTGTAGGTTACCACCTCGATGTCGGGGTTGATGTCCAGCAGGCGCGCCTTGGCCGACTCGACCTTCAGTTGGCCGATGCTGGCGGTGCCGTGCACCACCTGGCGCTGCAGGTTGCTGGCATCGACCACGTCGTAGTCTACCAACCCGATCTTGCCGATGCCGGCGGCGGCCAGGTACATGCCCAGCGGCGAGCCTAGCCCGCCCGTGCCAATCAGCAGGATGCTGGCGGCCTTGAGGCGCTTCTGCCCGGCCAGGCCCACTTCGGGCATGATCAGGTGGCGGCTGTACCGGCTGATTTCCTTGTGTGAGAGATCAATCGCTTGCGGATCAATCCGCTCCAATGTCAGACTCATGGCTTGCTCTCCAATTTTTCTGCGGTGGGGGCGGGCCGCTTAGTGGGCTCCACCAGCGTCGGCCCACTATCGAGCTCAAAGGCCGCGTTGGCGTTGGCGGCCGGCGACACAAACGTCGCTTCGATTTGGCGCTGCAATTTCTCTTTGCTGGTCAGCCCGTGGTTGATACTGCGCGGCTGGCCGTGGGCGTCAATCACAAACGTGGTCGGCACCGATAGCACGCCCCAGTAGTCGGCCACTTCGGTGTCGACCGTGGCGTCGATCTCCACGATCTGCACCGCGCCGCGCAGCTCAGTTTCAAGCCGCTGCAGCGCCGGCTTCTGCGCCGTCTTGCACACCAGGCAGTCGGGCGTGGTGAAGTACAGCACCGCCGCCACGCCTGGGCGGGTGTTTTGCAGCCCGGCCAGCACCGTGCCGCGCGCCTGGTTCAGCCGCCGCAATTGCAGGCGGTTCCAGGCCCAATAGACTCCGATGCCCAGCCCGATCAGGAGGGCGGCCAGCAGACTCCGCGCGAGAACGTCGTTCATCGGCTTCAGTTCCCTTTGGGCCGCATGCCAGGGAAGCTGCCGGCCGGCGCGGACTTGCCGAAGCCGGGCACGTTCAGCCGCGCCAGCCAATAGTACACCGCGCAGCCGGCGCAGAAGCCCAAGAAGAGATTGAGCGAGGCCAGCGCGATCACGAGCCACACCAGGCTCCAGCCCAAGACGCTCCACGCCCCGCCCAGCACCAGCGCCACGACGCCCAGGCCGAGCACCAGCGCGCCAAAGCCCTGCGCGAACACGTGCGGCTCAGGGTTGTCGTTGAGCACGTCGGGCTTCACCCAGCCGCGCGGCTTGAGCAAGCCGGTGTAGATGATCTTGAAGCCGGGCTGCTTGCGCGCGGTGCCGTAGGCCATGGCGACCAACACGACGGCCGCCAGCCAGGGGGCGGTGAAAATGAACGCGATGAGCGACAGCCCAATGATGAAGGACTGGTTCACCCGCAACGCGGCGTGATCAACTTTCTGCAATTTGTTTTCCATGCCAGACCACCTTCCAGGGCGGGGCGCGTTAGCGCCGGCCGCCGGCAATGCTCGGCACGATCATCAGCTTGTCACTGTCCTGCACGGGCGTGTCAACGCCGCGGATGTGGCGAATGTCTTCCTCATTCAAGAAGATGTTGACGAACGCGCGCAGTTCGCCTTTATCGCTATACAAATGCTGCTTGAGCGTCGGGTGCTGCTGGGTCAAGTCGGCCAGCAGTGCGCCGACCGTAGCGCCCGTCACTTTGACTTCCGCCTGGTTGCTGGTATAGGCCCGCAGCGGGGTCGGGATGCGAATTGTTGCCATGCCTGCTCCTTACTTCGTTAGGGACAGCGCTTCTTCGTCGAAGGCGCTGCGATCTTCGCGCAGTTGCCACGAGCGCGTGACGGTGGCTCGCCCGTGCGCGATGGTGGTGATAACGTATGAGTAGCCCGGCCAGGTAGCCCAGTCGCGGTCGGTAGATGAGGCTTCGGCCGGGTGGTCGGGGTGCGAATGAAAAAAGCCCAGGATGTCTAGCCCGCGCCGTCCGGCCGCGAGCTCGGCCTGCAGCATCGCCGCGCCGTCTACCTGGTAGCGGTGGAACTGCTCCTCGGCTGGCCAACTGTTCGCCAGTTCCAAAATGGCCGTCGCCGTGCGGTCTGCGCCGTTGAGCGTGCCCAGCAGCAGGCCGACGCCCTCGTTCGGGTAGGCCTGCTCGCCGTGTGCCTGGATCTGCTTGAGGACGTCGTTCGGGATGGTCAACATGGCGCTAGGCGCTCCAGAACCGTTCGCTGACGTACTTATAGCCGGCGTCGGGGAAGAGCGTGACCACCACGCCGCTCGTCAGCCCTTCGGCCACACGCAGGGCCGCCACCGCCGCCGCGCCCGCCGAGATGCCCACGAACAGGCCTTCTTCGCGCGCCAGCCGGCGGGTCATGGCGTGCGCGGCCTCGGTCTCCACTTCCAAGTTCTCATCGGCCAGTGTGTCGTCGTAGATCGCCGGCCGGATGGCGGTCGCCATGTGCTTCAAGCCCTCCAGGCCGTGGAAGGCCGCATCCGGCTGAAAGGCCACCAGTTGGATGTCGCTTTTGTACGCCTTAAGCGCGCGACCAGTGCCCATGAAGGTGCCGCTAGTGCCCAGTCCGGCCACAAAGTGCGTCACGCCGCCCTCGGTCTGGGCGATGATCTCTGGCCCGGTGGTGGTGAAGTGGGCCTGCCAGTTGGCGGGGTTGTTGTATTGGTTGGCGTAGTAGTAGGTCTGTGGGTCGGCAGCCGCCAACGCCCGCGCCTCGCGGATGGCGCCGTCTGAGCCTTCGAGCGGCGACGAGGTGGCGAAGGTCGCGCCCAGCGCCTTGAGGATCATCAACCGTTCAGGGCTGGCGTTCTCAGGGATGACCAGCCGGACACGGTAGCCCAGCGACCCGGCCAACGTGGCGTAGGCGATGCCCATATTGCCCGAGGTGGAGTCCAGCAGCACCTTGTCTTTGGTCAGTTCGCCGCTGGCCTCGGCCGCGCGGATGATGCCCAGCGCGGGCCGGTCCTTGACCGAGCCGCTGGGGTTGTACCACTCGGCCTTCGCGTAGAGGGCGACATCGGGCGGCAGGTGGGCAGTGATGTGGTGCAGCCGAATCAGGGGTGTTTGCCCTACCAAATCGGCCACCGAGTTCGCGCGCACCGCCGCCGGTCGTTCGCCGGCCAGCGGGGCCGGAGGGAAATGCAGTTCAGGTAAAACCCGTGTCTCCGTCATGCTTACCAATCCTATTCTATCGTTTTGCAAAACAAAAACAGCCGCACCCAGTCGTATTCTGGGAAGCGGCTGCTTCGTCTGTTGGGCTGCTGAAGTTAGGTCAATCGCAACGCAAATTAGACGGGAAACAGCGCTTCCGCCTAGTACACATACAGGCCTGCGGGATAAACATGATCGCCTTCGTCATAATGCGTTGGGGCTATTATAAGCGGGCAATTTGATCTGTCAAGGGAAAACTTGCACAAACGCTTCGGCCCGCCCGCCGTGGGAACGGCCAAATAAACTAGCAGCCGGCGGGGTCAGTCCAGCGGGCCTGGCGCGGTGATGGCGGCCCGCAATTGCTTCAGAATCTCCGCCTGGGCCTGCCACATATGGGCTTGCTCGTCCGGTGTGCCGTGGTCGTGGCCCAGCAAGTGCAGCACCCCGTGGACGACGAGCAACTGCAACTCTGCTTTCACCGGGTGCCGGCCGCGCCGCGCCTGGGCCGCTGCCCGCCCATAGCTCACGGCGATATCGCCCAGGTAAAGGCCGTCTTGCCCTGGTCCCGCGCCGGCCGGGAACGAGAGCACATCGGTGGCGTGGTCCTCGCGCCGAAATTGCCGGTTTAGTTCGCGCAGCTCGGCGTCGCCGGCCACGCGCACGCTCAGCGCCGCCGCAGCGGGCGCGTGCTGGTGACGCAATGCAGCGCGGGCCGCCGTCCGCAGTCCGGCCGCCGACACCCAGCGCTGGTAGCGCGGCATGATTTCCACATGGACGGTGTAGGTGGGGGCGGCTGTCACGGCTAGCCCGCGCCGCCGGGCTGCTGCTTGCTCGCGGTCGGTTTGGCGGCAGGCTCGGAACCGCTGGCCGGTGGGGCGGGGGGCAGCGCCGGCTGCCCAAACACTGCCCCGGGCAGGCTCAGCTTGGGCTCCGACGGGTACTCCAGCCGGGGGTGGAACACGCCTTTGAGCGTGCTCACGAACGACGCGCGGATGAGCGTCAGGTCTTGCACGGTCAGGCCGGTGTCGTCGAGTTGGCCGTTCGCCACGCGGTCGTCAATAACCGACTTTACCAGCTTTTCCAGGTCGGCCTCAGTCTTTGGGCGCTCGGCGCGGGCGCGGGCCTCGCAGCCGTCGGCCAACATCAGCAGCGCCGTCTCTCTTGACTGCGGGCGCGGCCCCGGATAAATGTACCGGCTGGGGTCCACCTGCGACGCATCGCCCCCAGCGGCCTTCAGGGCGCGACCGTATTGATAGGCCGTGCGCAGCGTGCCGTGGTGTTCAGGGATGAAGGCCCGCACGGCCGAGGGCAGTCGGTGGCGGCGCGCCAACTCCAGCCCATCAGTGACGTGCGCGATAATGATGCGGGCGCTCTCTTCCGCCTCCAGCGTGTCGTGGATGTTGAATCCATCCAACTGGTTTTCAATGAAGAACTGCGGGTGCATGGTCTTGCCAGAATCATGGTACAGCGCGCCGACGCGCGTCAGCAGCGCGTTCGCGCCTATGCGCTCGGCCGCCTGTTCGGCCAGGTTTGAGACCTGCAGGCTGTGCTGGTAGGTGCCGGGGGCGTTACGCAGCATGTCGCGCAGCAGCGGGTGGTCGGGCCGCGCCAACTCGATAAGCTGCAAGCTGGTGGTGATGTCGAACAGGCCGCCGAGCATGAAGAAGCCCGCCAGCGTTAGCGAAGCCGAGATGGCGCCGTTGAGAAGCCCGGCCACCATTAATTGTGCCAGGCCGAGCGGGTCGAGCGCCGGGTCTTGCAGCCGAAAGACCAGCAGCACGCCCATGTTGGCTAAGGCGACCGCCAGCCCGGCCCAAAAGAATTGGTTGACGCGCTCGCCCGTGCCCGCCGCCAGCGGCGCCAGGAAGCCGCCCAGCGCAAAATAGATGGTCAGCTCTAAGTTGTTGCCGCCAATGTAGCCCAGCAGCACGGCCAGCGACATCGCCATGACCATGGCGAACTGCGGCCCCGCGAAGACGGTTAGCAGCAGCGGCAGCGCGGCGGCCGGGAACAAAAACGGCAGCACCGTGCGCCCCGGCAGCATGAACCGCGCCGCCAGCAAGAAGGCCGCGCACAGCGCCCCAACCAGCAGGACGCGTCGCGCCGAGTGACCGAGTGTTGGGTAGAACTTGAGGGCATACAGCACCACCAGCGTGGTGACGATCAGCGTCAGCAGCGCGCCGCTGGCCGGCTGCCGCCAGGTGGCGGCCGGTTCTAGCAAGCCGAGCGCCGCCAGCGCCTCCAGGTCTTCGGCCGTGACGACTTGTCCGCGCACCACCACTGCCTGCCCGCGCACAATGCTGCGCAGCACCGGCCGCATGGCGTCACGGGCGGCCTGGCGGGCGGCCTGGGTGCCGGCGTCATTGTAGAAACTGTTGGGGGCAATCAGGTTGGTGACCAGCGCCGTCACCAGCGCGGCCTGCGCCTCGCTCAGGCGGACGCTCACGCGGGCCGGCACGGCGCGGCGCACATCGTCCACCTGGTCGGCGCGCACCTGGCTGCGCATCATCTGCTCCAGCACGCTCAGGGCCTCGTCCTTCACGGCCGTCCAGGCGGCGCTGTCGAAGTTGATGATCACCTGGGCGTTGTCGGCCCGCAGGTTGAGGCCGGCAATGGCTTGCAGGTCGGCCAGGTGCTGGGCCTGGCTGGCAAACGTGTCGGCGCGCACGCTGTCTACATAGGCCAGGATGTCGTGCATTAGCAGCACTTGCTGGCGGGCCACGCGCGTGTCGGGCGCGTCATACACATCGGGCACGGCCGCGGCCGCTTCGGCCTGGGCGCGCTCGGTCAACACCACGCTCGTGTAAGTCAGCGGGCTGGGCGCGAGGATGTCTTGGGTAGCAGATTCACCAACCGAGAGGTTGACGCCGGCCGACCCGGCGTTGGGCGCGGCCACGATAGTGGTCGCCGCCAGCCACAGGCCGAGGGTCAAGCCCCAGATGAGCAGCCGGCGGCCCACCGGGCGCAGGCGAGGCAGGCGGCGCGAACGGGCGGCGTCGGCGATCACTGGCATAGGGCTCGCTCCGTCCGCATCATGGCCGGTGCGTTACCTCGGCCGCGCCAACAACTCCCGCACCACTTCATTGACCAGCCGGCCATCGGCGCGGCCCTTAGTGCGCGGCGTCAGCACTTTCATTACGTTGCCCAACTGCTTGAGGTCGGTCGCCCCAGTCTCGGCAATGGCGGCCTCGACCAGCGCGGCGATCTCGTCGCGGCTGAGCGCCTGGGGCAGGTAGCTCTCGATGATGCGCAGCTCAACGGTGTTGGCCTCAATCAAATCGGGCCGGCCGGCCTTCTCCGCGTCCACGATCGACTCGCGCCGCGACTTGGCTTCTTTCTGGATGGCGGCCAGACTCTCGGCCTCATCCAGGGCTACCTCGTCCAACTCTGCCAGTTGCGCGGCGGTTAGCTCGACGCCCTTGCCCTTGTCGCGCGCGGCGGCCGATCGCTTTTCGAGCGCGGCCTGTTGCATTCCGGCCAGCAGCCCGCGCACGGTGGTCTTGCGCACTTCGTCCCCCGCCTTGAGGGCGGTCAGCAGGTCGGCGCTCAATTGCTCTTTTAACGTCATCGGGTTTCCATCAATACTTTCAGAATGTGATTAGCCCGGCGGCCAATGCAGCGCGCGCCCGCCCAAGAGATGCACGTGCAGGTGGTCCACGCTCTGCCCGCCGTCGCGGCCGGTGTTGATGACCAGCCGGTAGCCGCGGCCCAGCCCGGCCAGCTGCGCCAGCGCGGCGGCGGTGAGCAGCAGCGCACCCAGCAAGTCGGCGTCACCCAGTTGCGCCTCGGCCACCGAGGCCAGGTGTTTGTTTGGCAGCACCAGTATGTGCGTGGGGGCGGCCGGGTTGATGTCGCGGATGGCCGTCCCCACGCACATACTGGTGCTGC
>JBBRZY010000200.1:0-7803 GCA_038252885.1 Anaerolineales bacterium
AGGTTCTCGTCGTCGACGACCACGACTCCACCGCCGAACGAGTGCAGGACCTTGATGGTCTCGAGGCTGAAGAACGTGATGCGGCACTCGCGGCCAACCTGGCGACCGTCGAGCTTCGAGCCGGCCGCGTGGGCAGCGTCTTCGACGAGGGGAATGCCGCGTGCCGCAGAGAGCTCGCCGAGCACGTCGCCCCAACGCGCGGCGTATCCGAAGAGATCGGTGGGGACGATCGCGCGAGTCCGAGGCGTGATGGCGGATTCTACGAGCGCTGGGTCGAGCAGGTAGGAGTGCGGATCGATGTCGACGAAGACCGGCGTGATCCCAGCGCGGCGCAGCATCTTCGGCAGATCAGCGAGGGTGTACGCGGGTAGGATGACCTCGCTGCCTTCGACGGCACCGACGGCGCGGAGCGCGGCCAGGAGCGTGGCTCGGCCTGAACACGAGGTGATCGCATAGCGCCTGCCAGACCAGGCGGGGCGCTTTCAAAGTGAACTCGGTGCTGCCGGCCACAGCCGGGTTGAGCAGGATCATGTTGGCCGGCAGGTTGGTCAACTGGATGGGAATGGGCTGGCTGAAGGGGTTCTCCTCCAGCGGGTTCTCCTCGTCCAGGGCGACGACCCAGACCATGGCGGCCACGATCAGGGCCAGGAGCAAGGTGCCGAGATTCTCCCACAAGCGGCGGGCCACGGGCGTCAGTCTCCCAATGGCCGTTGGCCGTCGCCGTCCGGGCGCGACCGGTTGAAAGGTCGGCGCAGCCACTTGAAGAAGCCGCCGCCGCTGCCGCGCGGGCGATAGAAGGCCGCCAGGATGTGGCGCAGGCGGGCGGCGTCTAGCCGCTGGATCATACGGCCGTTGTGCGCGACCGAGATCGCGCCGGTCTCCTCCGAGATGACGACCGCCACAGCGTCGCTGACCTCGGTAATGCCAAGCGCGGCCCGGTGACGCAAGCCCATCTGCCGGTCGGTGGCGTCGCCGGAGGTGAGCGGCATGACACAGGCGGCCGCCACCAAGCGCGGGCCTTTGAGGATGACCGCCCCGTCGTGCAGCGGAGTGTTGGGATAGAAGATTTGCACTAATAACTCAACAGTCACAGCGGCGTCGAGCGCCACGCCGGAATCGGCATAGTTTTTCAGCCCCACCTGGCGCTCGATGACGATCAGCCCGCCGTGGCGGCGCTCGCTCAGGCGCACGGCGGTGTCTTTGATGGCCTCAATCACTGGCGCAATCTCGGCTTCGCGCGTGCTGAAGTTGATGCCGGTGCCAGCGCGGCCCAGGCGCTCGAGGGCGCGGCGCAGCTCGGGCGCAAAGATCACCGGGATGGAGATGAGCAGGGCCGGCAGGGTGGTGCGCAGTAACCAGCCGAAGGCGCGCAGCTTCAGGAACGAGGTCAGCAGCACCACCACCACGACCACGAAGATGATACCGCGCAGCAGCACCACCGCCTGGGTGCCGCGCACCAGCGCCAACAGGCTGAAGATAACCAGCGCGACGAGCAGGATATCGAAGACGCTCAGCCAGTCGAGGCGTGAGAAGATGAAGGCGATCTCTTCAAGCAGGTCTGCCATAAGGCCTGAGGGACTTATCACCGCGCGGTCGGCCGGGGGGCGGGGCCGAAACCGGGCGGAATTTAGCGCTGAAGTTCATCCAACAACTGTTGGTATTGGTCGGGGTCATCCGGCTCCAGCGTTAGGATGGTGCGGATGGTTTCGGCAGCCTGGGCGGTTTGCCCGGCCTGGAGCTGCATTTCGCCCAGCCGGTCGTACTGCACTATGGCCTCGGCCGGGCGGCCGGTGTCTTGATACAACCGGGCCAGGCGCGCCACCAGCCCACTCTCCTGCGGGTGGGTCTCGACCATTTCGGCCAGCACCTCGATGGCGCGGGCGGTGTCGCGGACGGCGAGGAGTTGGCGCAAGTACAGGTCGGCTTCAGCCAACCCCTGTTTGCTGCTGCCCAACCGGAATAACAAGTCAATCAGGGTGGCGCGGGCCGGGCCGTCTTCGGGGGCCAGGGTCTTGATCTGCTCATAGACGCCTTGGGCGGCGCGCCAGTTGAGGCGCTGCAGGTCAATGTCACCCAGCTTGTGCAGCAGGCTCACGCGCCACTCTTTCGAGAGGTTGTGCTGCTGGGCCAGGATCAAGGCGTCGGCGTAGGTGTTGCGGGCGTTCTCCAGGTCGGCCAATTGGTAGTAGGTGTCGGCCAGGTCGGCGAATTGCTGCAGGGCCTCCTCGATTTTGTGCTGCTCGACCAGCAGCTCGATCAGCCAACTGCGCATGGATACATCGAGCGGGCTGAGGCGAAGCACCTGCTGGGTGATGCGGGTGGCGCGCGTTAGCTCGCCGCGAATGCGGTAGGTTTCGGCCACGGCCCGGTACTTTTCAATGGCGGCGGCTTGTTTGTCTTCGGCCGTGAGGATTTCCGCGATGCGGATGTGCACGGGCAGGTGCGTGGGGGCCTGGCCGAGGGCAAAGAAGGCCTCTTCCATGGCGGTGGACCACAGCCGCTTGCTCATGTAGGTCTCAATCCGGCGCATGCTCTCAACCACCTGGCTGGCCCCCGGCACCGCCAGTAGATCGGCCAGGGGCGCTACCGGCCCATCCATCGCGCCGTTGTCAAGCTGGTGACGGGCCTGCACCAACCGCTCGTGCCAGCCCGCGCCCGACAGGAACTGGGTCAGGCTGGCGGCCAAGGTGGTCAGATCGGCCGGGGTCGAGCTAGCCAGCCCTTCGCTCAGGCTCTCGTAGGCCTCGGCCAGCAGGTCATGGCGCTCGGGCGGGGAAAGTTCCTGGTCGAGCCGCCGCAGCACGCCCAGCAGATGATTGACGGCTTCACGCGGCTGGTTGGCGGCCTGTTCGGCCTGCGCCAGCCCGAACAGCGCGCCCACGCCCACGTCGGGGTGGTTGATGGCAGTACGGAAGCGCTTGGCGGCGTCGGCGGAGCGGTTTTGGCGCAGCAGCAAGGCCCCGAGCGCAAAGCCGACCACCACGCTGTCGAGTCCGGCGGCAATGGCCTCTTCGTAGTGCTTAATGGCGACGGCGTACTCGCCGCCGCTGTAGCTGGCGATGGCCTGGCCGAGGTGGCGGGTGGCCACGGCCCGGCGCGCCCGGTCGCCGCTGAGCTTACCGGTGCCGCGCGTCAGGGCGCCCATCGAGCCGGGCTTTTTCGCTAACTCGGCGTCCTCGTCGAACAGCAGTTCCGCCAGGCGGCCCAGGGCTTGTTCGAGCGCGTCATCCAGCGGGTTGTCGTGATGCTCCGCGCCGTTGGCGCTTGGCCCCAGATTGGGGGTCTCGGCCTCGAAGGCGGCCAACGCGGCGAGGTTGCGCTGTTCTTCGGCCGCGCCCGGCACAGGGGGCCGCTCAGGCACCGACAGGGCCACACCGCGCCGCAGCTTGTCGAGCGCCTCGCGGACGTGCTCGGATTGCGGGTCGAGCTGCTGGGCGCGGGTGACCGCGGCGGTAGCTTTTTCGGTGTCGCGCGCCCGCTGAAAAATACGGCCGACCTCGATGTATTCGTGGGCGGCCAATTTGGGCTGACTGGTGCGCTCGTAGGCCAGCGCCAGGCGCGAGTGCGCGGCCAGGTTGTCGGGGGTCAGCCGGACCACGCGGGTCCAATTGTCGGTGGCTTTCTTGACGTCGCGGCGCTTGAGGTGGATTTCGGCGACGGCCAGGTAGGTTTGGGCGGCGTCGTTCAGCCGGCCCTGGCGTTCGAAGATTTCACCGCACTTTTCGGGGGCAACCGGGTCGCCGGGGGTGAGGGCCGCGGCGCGCTGGTACTGCTGCAAGGCCTCGTCTAGCCGGTCGGCCTGGAGCAGCGCATAGCCCAAGCTGCTGAGGGCGCCGGGCTCGTCGGGGAATTCCTTGAGCGCCTGGCGGTAAGCGACAATGGCGCTATCCCACTGTTGATCCCAGGCGGCGGAGTGGCCCTCGCGGAGGGCTTGTTCGAAGGCATCGCGCGGTTCATTCATACATGGATGAGTATAGCACGGCCGGGCCGCGTAGAAAAAGCGATGAGGCGGGAGGAAAAGGCTGGGGACGCTGCGCTAGAGACTCGGGGGACTCGGGGGCGGCAGGAAGAGTGCCCGATAAAGGTAAGCGTGTGGTCCCCGAGTCCCTTCGGCCCCTTGAGTCCCCAGGTTCTTAGTGGACCTTGACCGTCTTCATGTCTTCCCAGTTTTGGCCAGACTTGACTTCGACTCCCAGCGGGATGTCGAGCTGAAACGCGCCTTCCATGATCGCGCACAGGATGCGGGCGGTCTCTTTGACCTCCGCTGTGCGGCACTCGACCACCAGTTCGTCGTGCACTTGCAGCAGCAGGCGGGCCTGCAAACCGGCAGCAGCTAGCGCACCCGGCAGCCGCAGCATAGCCAACTTAATGATGTCGGCCGCCGTGCCCTGGATCGGGGCGTTGATGGCCTCGCGCTCGGCCCGCGCGCGCGCAATCGCGCCCTCGCGCGTGTTGCCAGAGTTGGCCAGCCCAGGGAAGTAGCGGCGGCGGCCCAGCAGCGTTTCGACGTAGCCGTGCTCGGTGGCGAAGCGCTTGGTCGAGTCGAGGTAGGCCTTCAGCCCCGGCAGGCGCTCGAAGTAGGCTTTGATGAAGTTCTCGGCCTCGGCCAGCGTGAAGCCAGTGGTGCGGGTGAGGCCGAACGCGCCCTGCCCGTAAAGGATTCCAAAGTTCACCGTGTTGTGCGAGATTAAACCGTTAGCGACATAGCAGTTGCCTTCCGGCACCACCAGATCGTAGACCGCGCTCTCGCTGGTCGTGATGGATTCGATTTCAACAAAATGCACATCGAGAGTCAACAACTGGCTGAGGTGATCCAAGTCAGGATGGGACACACCGGCAGCGGCTAGCTGATTGACGATTAGGCCAGCGCGGGTGCGATTGAGGCGCACGGGCGCTCGGGGCCGCAAGACTTCATAGGCCTTGTCGCGGGCAGCGCCGTGCAATAGCGGATATAGCGATTTGACGCGTGCAGCTTGGCCCGGCATGACGCTCATGTCGTAGGCAATGGCGGGGCGGATGGCGGACTTGCGCGGGGCAATACTGCCTATAACTTCGACAAACCGCTGTAAGTTTCCAGCGCCGCCCAAACTCAACACAAAATACGGGTCTGGGTGCCCCCGACGTAGCTCAGATGAGAGGCGGAAGAAGAACCCAAAATTGAGCAACATGTGCTGCATCTGGCTAGCCAGCACCGGTGACTTGGTGCAATACGTCAGGTGCCGGCCACGCGCCTTCAATGAACCATCGCCGGCAAACGCAGCCCTCAAGAACTCGGCCTGCATAATTTGCGGTGCTTGCAAAAGTGACGCCGGGAGTGACTTAGTCTGAGAATTGCCGCCCACACCGAGGGCGTCAAGCCAGTGCACGAGCTTGCTGGAATTGAGCACGAAGAAAACATTACCCGAGCGTTCTGTGCGCCGCATGCGCGCACCAAACAAGCCCTGGCAAACATGCTGCAAGTCTGCCAATACCTCGCGCTCGGCCAGACCCTGGCTGAGCACCAAACCGCCCGTGTATTTCTTGGTGGGGTGGTGGTAGGTGTAACCTTCAGAGACGACATAGCCCAAGAAACGAGCTAGTTCTGGGGTCCAGTGCGTGGGTAAATCAAGGTCGCGATAGTTCGTCGTGCGCAGGTCGGCGGGCCATTCGATGTTCGGCAGTTCGGTGGCTGTACCGAACACCTGCGGCTGGCGGGCCAGAGCAACATAGTCACCCGGGCGGAGGTCCCGAGCCGTCCGCCAGACATATTGACCGTCTTCGTCAAGGACGCGCACGCGGTGGTCTGGCGTGCAAGCCAACTCGAGGCCGCTTCGAACGCGGAGGCGATAGACCGGCTGAACGCCATCAAAGTACACATGGGTGGCGGTACGCTTACCTTGATCGGTGGCCACTTCCAGTTCAACTGGGCGGTACTCACCTGGCTTCAGCCCTTCCGCTAGAGTTTCAATGGGAAGCAAACCGGCAGTGGTGTAAACCAAGGTGCCGGCCGCCACACACTTCGCCTGCCGCCGCTGCTCCTTGCTGATCTGGTCGGCTGGCACGCCCAGCACGGCGGCGGCCGTGGCGGCGTGAATGTCTTCGCCGTTCTTGAAGGCCTCGAGCAGCGTGGGGTCCTGCGACACATGCGCCGCGATACGCAGCTCAATCTGTGAGTAGTCGGCCGCCACCAGCCGGTAGCCGCGCGCCGCCACGAAGGCCTTGCGCACCTCGCGCCCGAGCTCGGTACGGATCGGGATGTTCTGCAGGTTCGGGTCTTCAGAGGCGATGCGGCCGGTGACCGCGCCTGACTGCTTGTAGGTAGTGTGCACGCGGCCGGTGTCGGGGTTCACCGCCTGCGGCAGCGCATCGACGTAGGTCGACTTGAGTTTGCTCAACTCGCGCTGCTCCAGGATCAGGTCGATCACGGCGTGCTCTCCGCGCAGGTCTTCGAGCACGTCGGCAGCGGTGGAGTACTTGCCGGCGGCCGTCTTGCGCGAGCGGTCCTGCGGGCGCAGGTTGAGGGCCTCGTTCTCGAACAGCGCCTTCGACAACTGCTGGGTCGAGTTGATGTTGAACTCGTAGCCGACCAGCTTGTAGATTTCTTGCTCGAGGCGCGTGAGCTTGGTTTGCAACTCGCCCGACATGGTGCCCAGCAACTCGGCGTCGAGCGAGATGCCCGTCAGCTCCATCTCAGCCAGGATCGGCAGCAGCGGCATCTCCATCTCGTTCAGCAGCTTGAGCTGGCCCTTCTGCTCCAGCTCGGCCTCTAGCAGCGGCTTGAGGCGCGTGGTCATGTCCACGTCGGCGGCGGCGTAGGGGGCGGCCGCGATCACCGGCACCTGGTCCATGGTCAACTGCTTCTTGCCGGTGCCGATCAGCTCTTTGATCTCGGTCATCTCGATGCCGAGACGCACGAAGGTGAGCTTCTTGAGGCCCAGGCTGTGCGAGGCCGGGTCGCACAGCCACTCGCCCAGCATCGTGTCGAAGGTCAGCGGCGTAGCCCGCACACCGGCTTTGGCCAGCACCAAATAGTCGAACTTCAGGTTGTGGCCGTACTTGGGGATGTTCGGGTTGGTCAGCGGCGGGGTAAGCGCGGCGATCACCTGCGCCACCGGCAGTTGTTGCCCAGCCCCCTCCCCCACATGGCCGACGGGAACGTAGTAGCCCTCGCCCTCTTTAACGCTTAGGGCGATACCCACCAACCCGGAGCGCAGCTCGTCCAGGCCAGTCGTTTCGACGTCGAAGGTAATGAACGGGGCGGCGTTGAGCACCTGCACTAGTTCGGCCAGTCCGGCCTCGTCGGTGACGATGGTGGTGGCGGTGGGGCCGCTGGTCAGGCGGGACGGCACGGGCGGCGTCATCCCAGAGGTCAGGGCGCCCGGCTCCGGCTGGCCGAACAGCGCCATCTGCTGGCCGCTGGCGAGCGGCAGTGGGCTACGCGCCTCGGCCGCCGGGGCGACGGGCGCACCCCCGCCCTCGCTGAAGTCGGGCAGGCGGCGCAGCAGCGAGTTGAACTCCAGCACACGGAACAACTCGAACACCTGCTGGCGGTCGTACTGCCCGACCACGCAAGCGGCCAGGTCGAGCTTAATATCCACGTCGGTCACGATGGTGCTGAGCTTGAGCGAGAGATAGGCCATCTCGCGCCCGGCTTCGAGCTTGGCGCGGAAGCGAGCCGGGACATCTTCGAGGTGGCTGTAGATGTTGTCGAGGGTGTCGTACTTTTGCAGCAACTCGGTGGCGGTCTTCTCGCCCACGCCCGCCACGCCGGGGATGTTGTCGCTCTTGTCGCCAACCAGCGCCTTGTAGTGGATGAACTGCTGC
>JBBRZY010000201.1:0-7745 GCA_038252885.1 Anaerolineales bacterium
GAAGAGGAGAACCGACATGGCACAGCAGCGTGTCGTCATCACCGGCCTGGGCACCATCAACCCGACCGGGCACAACGTCGCCGAGAGCTGGGACAGCATCACCAACGGGCGCAGCGGCATCGGCCCGATCACCAACTTCGACATCAGCAACTTCCTGGTGAAGGTGGCGGGCGAGGTCAAAAACTTCGACCCGGCCAAATTCATGGAGCCGCGCGAGGCGCGCCGCCGTGACCGCTACCAGCAGTTTGCGTCCATCGCGGCCAAAGAGGCGCTGGCCCAGTCCGGGCTAGAGATTACGCCGCAGAACGCGCAGCGCGTGGCGGTGCTGATCAGCTCAGCGGTGGGCGGCATCAAAGCCTTTCAGGACGCGGTCAAGGCCATCTTCGAGCCTGGGGTTGGGCCGCGCAGGGTCAACCCGTTTACGATCCCCATGCTGATGTCGAACGGCGCGGGCGGGCTGGTGGCGATTGACGTTGGGGCGAAGGGGCCGAACTTCTCGATTGCGTCGGCCTGCGCCTCGGCCAACGACGGCATGGGCGTGGCCTGGCACATGATCCGCAGCGGCATGGTCGATGCCGCCATTACCGGCGGTAGCGACGCGACGGTGTGGGAGGTGGGCATCGCCTCGTTCGACCGGCTGGGCGCAATGAGCCACCGGACTGAGAGCGTGCCGCAGCCGTTTGACATAGAGCGCGACGGCGTGGTCATGGGCGAGGGCGCGGGCGTGCTTGTGATTGAGTCGCTCGCCCACGCCCAGGCGCGTGGGGCCAACATCCTGGCCGAGCTGGCGGGTTACGGCGCGACGGCCGACGCCTACCACATCACCGCCCCAGCCGAGGACGGCGCGATGGGCGCGGCAGCCATGCAGCAGGCGCTGGACGCGGCCGAGTTGAACGCCGAAGACCTGGACTACATCAGCGCGCACGGCACAGGCACGCCGCTGAACGATGCCTCGGAGACGGCGGGCGTGAAGCGCGCCTTTGGCGCACGGGCCTACGACATTCCAATCTCGTCGACCAAGAGCATGACGGGGCACATGATGGGTGCGACCGGCGCGGTGGAAGCGGTCTTCTGCGTGCAGGCGATCAACACCGGCGTGGTGCCGCCGACGATTAACTACCACACGCCCGACCCGGCCTGCGACCTGGACTATGTGCCGAACACGGCGCGCGAGTTGAAGGTGGATGCAGCAATCAGCAATGCCTTTGGCTTCGGCGGGCACAACGCGGTGCTGGCGTTCAAGCGGTTTGTGGACTGACAGCCGGGGCCTAATCCTCGGCCGTTGCTCTATTTTTACGCCTATGCCGCTTCCAACCTTCAAAGACTCCTCGCTCCTGCTGCGGGCCTTAACGCATCGGTCGTATATCAATGAGCACGCCGGGGCGGGCGAGGACAACGAGCGTCTGGAGTTCTTGGGCGACGCGGTGCTCGATTTTTTGAGCGGCTCGTATTTATACCGGACGTTCCCAGAGCTAGACGAGGGCGGGCTGACGCGCATGCGGGCGGCCCTGGTGAACACCGAGGGGCTGGCAGCGCTGGCGCTTGAGATCGAGTTGGGCCCGCATTTGCGGTTGGGCAAGGGTGAGGACGACTCGGGCGGGCGCAAGCGGTCTACCTTGCTGTGCGACGGCTTCGAGGCGGTGATGGGGGCGTACTTCCTCGACAGCGGGCTGGAAGCGGTGCGCGCGTACGTCGAGCCGCTCTTCGATACCTCGTCGCGAGTCGTGATCGTGGGCGAGACAGACGTGGACGCCAAGAGCGGCTTTCAGGAGTGGGCCCAGGCCGAGCGCGGGCAGACTCCCCGCTATGCACAGCTAGCGGTTAGCGGGCCAGACCACAACCGCGAGTACACGGTCGAAGTGCTGGTGGGCGACGAGTCCTTCGGCACCGGCAGCGGCCCCAACAAGCAGGCCGCCACGCAAGCGGCCGCCCGCGCGGCGATGCAGCGCACCCTCGGGCCAGTCGGGCCAGTCGGTCCAGTCGGGCCAGGATGAGACGGCTGCTGGTCACCGGCGGCTCGGGCTACCTGGGCCGCCGCACAACGCTGCTGGCTCAGGCGCAAGGCTGGTCCGTCACCAGCACCTATTTGAACAACCCTCCCCCCATCGGCGCGCCGTTGCGCCTCGACCTGCTCGAAGGCGCGGCCGTGCGCGCCGCGCTTGAGACCCTGCAACCCAATGCCATCATTCATACGGCCTGCTCCAACCGCGACGCCGCGAACATCGCCGCGATTGCGCCGGCCGCGCAGCATCTGGCCGAGGCGGCGCAGGCGCTCGGCGTGCGGCTGGTGCACGTCTCCACCGACATGGTCTTTGATGGCGAGCACGCGCCCTACGCCGACAACGCCACGCCTGCGCCCTTGACAGAGTATGGGCGGGCGAAGGCCGAAGCCGAGGCGCTGGTGCAGGCGGCTTGCCCGGCGGCGGCGATTGGACGGCCATCGCTGATCTGGTCGCTCGACCCGCTGGACAGACAGACGAGTTGGCTGGTGGACGGGATGAAACGCGGCGAGCGGGTGACGCTGTTCACGGACGAAATCCGCTGCCCGGTGCACGTGGACGACCTGGCCGCGATGCTGCTGGCGCTGGCCGCGCGGCCAGAGATCGCCGGGCCGCTGAACCTGGGCGGGGCGCAGGCGCTCGACCGCTGGGCATTGGGGCTGCGGCTGCTGGCGGCGCTGGACGAGCCGCGCTTGCCCAACGTGGGGCCGGGCACCGTGGCCGCCAGCGGGCTGTGCCGGCCGCGCGACCTGACACTGTATACTGAGCGGGTGAGCCAGCACCAACTGCCGCCCCTACGCGGCGTAGACGCGGTGCTGGCGCAGATCTCGCCGCAGCGCTCACACACGCCGCGCATTTGTGAAGGTTAAGCCTGTATGCCGCCCAAACGACCTCGACCACCGGCCCCCCTCGCCCCCCGCGCTACCACGCGGGCCGGCGCGCGCGCCGAACCCAAGCCCGCTCAGCCAGCCGCCGACCACGGGCCGACGCGTACCACCAAGACCCCGCGCCCGCCGCTGAAGCTCGACGGCGACGAAGCCCTGAGCCTGTTTGCCGTCACCGGGCCAGGGCTAGAGCCGTTCGCGGCGCAAGAGCTCAACGCGCTTGGGTCAAATACCAAAGCCAAGGCCATCACCGGGGGCGCGGCATTTGCCGGCCAGCGGGCCGACCTATACCGCGCCAACCTGTGGCTGCGGACGGCCAGCCGCGTGCTGGTGCGGGCCGGCGGCGTGTATGCCGGCAGCTTCTCCGAGTTGCGCAAGAAGGCCAGCCGCCTGCCGTGGGAACGCTTCTTGCGGCCGGGGCAGTTGGTGGCGATCCGCGTGACCAGCCACTAATCGAAGCTCTTCCACACCGACGCGGTGGCCAAGCGCATCGCCGGCGCCATTGGCGACGCGCTGGGGCAGCCGCCGGCCATGCTGCGGGCCGCGACGGCCGAGGCCGATGAGGCCGGCGAGACGGCGCAGGAGTTGGCCGCCGCGCAGTTGGTGGTCGTGCGGCTGGTAAACGACCGCTGCACCATCAGCCTCGACAGCTCAGGCGCGCTGCTGCACCAACGCGGCTACCGGCTGGCGACGGCCAAAGCGCCGCTGCGCGAGAGCCTGGCCGCTGGGCTGCTGCTGGCCTCCGGCTGGGACCGCACGTCGCCGCTGGTAGACCCGTTCTGCGGCGCGGGCACGATCCCGATTGAGGCGGCGCGGCTGGCGCGCAACATGGCCCCCGGGCTAGACCGGCGCTTTGCCTTTATGGATTGGCCGGACTACGACGCCGCGCTGTGGGCCGAGCAGTATGCCGCCGCGCAGGCCGCGATCGTGGACGGGCCAACGCCGGCCCTCTACGGCTATGACCGCGACGCGGGGGCAATAGCGGCCTCCTTGACCAACGCCGAGCGCGCGGGCGTTGGCGGAATGATTACATTTGGGCAGCAGTCCATCTCGGCGCTGCAAGCGCCGGCCGGCCCTGGCTGGGTGGTGACCAACCCGCCCTATGGGGTGCGGCTCGCCAGCGGCGGGGCCGACCTGCGCGACCTGTATGCCCAGTTTGGGCAGGTGCTGCGCGCCCAGTGCCCTGGCTGGCAGGTGGGCTTTCTAAACGCCGACGCGCCGCTGGCCCGAGCCACCGAACTCCGTTTCGACCTCGGGCGCACGGCCGACCTGGTGAACGGCGGGCTGCCAGTGCAGTTCGTCCAGGCGCGCGTAAGCGCCGGGGCCGCGCCCACCGAAGCGTGACCGGCGCGGCGCGGCCGGTCGGCGGGCGGAAGCTACTGCTGGCGCTGATCGTCGCGCTGGCGGCAGCGGCCTGCCAGCCGAGCGCCCTGCCCCTGGTCATGCCCCCAACCTCCACTCCCATCCGGCCGACCAACGCGGCCGCGACTCCCAAAGAGACGATGACCCACTTCCCGCAAGCGAGCACGCCCACCCCAACCGAGCTGCGGCCGACCCGCGCGCCCCTGACCGGCCCGGTGACGGTGGAGAAGCACCTGCAGTTTGAGTCAGCTTTCCTAGACAAGCCCCGCCCGGTCGAGGTCTACCTGCCGCCCGGATACACGGCCGACGGCGCGGCGCGCTACCCGGTGCTCTATGCTAACGACGGGCAAGACATGTCGCAGTGGCGCTTGAAGCCGGCGTTGGAGGCGCTGTACGCGGCTGGCGCGTTGCCGCCGATCATTGTGGTGGCGGTGTCGGCCACCAGCGACCGGACCACGGAATACGGCACGGTGGAGGCAGTGAACGCCAACGGCATGGGGGCGCGGGCCGGCGATTACGCGCGCTTCTTCACCCAAGAGTTGCTGCCCTGGGTAGCCACGACCTATCGCACGCTGACCGGGCCAGAGCATACGGTCGTGATGGGCAGCTCACTCGGCGGGCTGATGGCGTGGGACCTGGCCTGGAACTACCCCGACTTGTTCGGCGCGGTGGGCATGTTCTCGGGGTCGCTATGGTGGCGAACAGACGCCAGCAGCGTGGCGGCGCGGCAGGCTTCGCGCGTGGCGCACGTGGCGGTGCGGGCCGGGCCGCTGCGGCCGGGGCTGCGCTTCTGGTTCGAGGCCGGCACGCAAGACGAGACGGACGACCGCGACGGCGACGGCGTGATTGACGCCATTCAGGACACGACCGAACTGATCGACGCGCTGACGGCGCTGGGCTACAACGCGGACGCAGTGACCTACGTGCAGGTGGAGGGCGGCCAGCACAACCAGGCCACCTGGGCCAAGGTGCTGCCAGACTTCCTACGCTGGGCCTTTGCGCCCGCCGAATAGCCGCCCAAACCAGACTTAAGGGCAGTTGCTTGCCAGTCCAGGTGGAAATATACTCTGGGCGAAGCGGGGCTAGCCAATCCATTTTTCGGGAGGGATAGTAATATGACCATTGGAGTGATTGTCGTCCTCATCTTGCGCTTGCTGCACATTTTTGGCGCGGTGGCCTGGGTAGGGGGGGCGATGTTCTTGACCGGAGTCATGCTGCCGGTGGTGCAGACGGCCGGGCCAGATGGCGGCAAGTTTATGGCGTGGGTGGGCCGCAGTGGCAAGTTGACCACCTTCATGACGTGGGCCTCCATCACAACCGTCGTCGCGGGCGTGTTGCTGTTCTTCCCCATCTCCAGCAACTTCAGCGGCGCCTGGCTTGGTTCAACCCACGGCATCGTCCTGAGCATCGGCGCCGTCATCGGCATCCTGGCCCTCCTACATGGCATCTTCGGGGCGGGCGCCGTGGCGCGCCGGTCGGCGGCGCTGGCAACAGAAGTGGCAAGCCAAGGCGGTCCGCCCTCGCCCGAGCAGATGCGAATGGCGCAGGCGCTGGGGGCCAAGAGCGCGGCCCAGGCTCGCATCTCGATGAGCATCGGCGCGCTGGCGCTGCTGTTCATGGCCGCCGCGCAGAGCTTGTAGCTGACGCGCACAATCCGCGCTGCAGAGGGCCAGCCACCGGCCAAGCTTCGGTCGGCTGGCCCTCCGTTTTTTGCCGCGCCCCCGTGCTATAATCGCCGCCGGTAGTCCCCCATTCAATGTTGCACCGTCTGGAACCAAGAAGGCCCGCCAACTCTTATGCCCTTACGCCTGAAACAACTCGAACTGCAAGGCTACAAGACCTTCGCCACCAAGAGCGAATTTGCCTTCTCCGAAGGCATTTCGGCCATCGTCGGGCCGAACGGCAGCGGCAAATCCAACATCGTCGACTCGATCCGCTGGGTGCTGGGCGAGCAGTCGTTTGGGCTGCTGCGCGGCAAGAAGACCGAAGACATGATCTTCGCCGGGAGCGAGATGCGCCCGCGCGCCGGCATGGCGCAGGCCACGTTGACGTTCGACAACGCCGACGGCTGGCTGCCGATTGACTTCAGCGAAGTCTCAATTGCGCGGCGGGCCTACCGCGACGGCGAGAATGAATACCTGCTCAACGGCCAGCGCGTGCGGCTGCGCGACATCAGCGAACTGCTGGCGCGCTGCGGGCTGTCAGAGCGCACCTACACCATCATCGGCCAGGGGTTGATTGACACGGCGCTGTCGCTCAAGGCCGACGAGCGCCGGGCGCTGTTTGAGGAAGCGGCCGGCATCGGCGTGTACCGCAACAAGCGCGAAGATGCGCTGCGTAAGCTCGAATCCACCGGGCGCAATTTGGAGCGCGTGCTCGACATTTTGGCCGAAATCAAGCCGCGCCTGCGGTCGCTAGAACGCCAGGCCCAGCGCGCGCGCGACTACAACACGGTCAAGGACGACCTGCACGCGGTGCTCAAGCTGTGGTACGGCTATCACTGGCACCACGCGGTAGAAGGGCTGGCGCAGACGCAACTCCAGGCCGAGCAGACCAACGGCGAGTTGGGCGTGATGCAGAGCCGGCAGGAAAACTACGATCAAGAAGTGGCGGCGCTGCGAGCGCGGCTGGCGCAGGTGCGCGGCCAACTGAACGCCGAACGGCTGGAAGGCGCGCGGCTGCTGAGTGAGAGCGAGTCGCTGCGCCGCGAACTGGCCGTGTCAGACGAGCGGCAGCGCTCGCTGGCGGTGCAGCGCCAGGCGCTGGAAGCCGAGTTGCCCGAGTTGGAGGCGCAGTTGGCCGAGCAGGCCGAGCGCGCCTCCACCGTGCAGGCCGACAGCGACCGGCTGGCGGCCGAGGCGCGCGACGCCCAGCGCCAGACCGAAGCGGCCCAGGCGGCGCTGGCCGACCGCGAACGCGAACGGACCACGCTGCGCCAGCGCGAGGGCGAAGTGCGCGCCACGCTGACGCAGCTCGAGGCGCAGATCAACGAGCGCCGCGCGCGCCACGCCCAACTGCTGGAACGGCACGAACGACTGTTAGCCAACCGGGCCGAGCAGCAGCAGGCGCTGGCCCAGCTAGAAGAGGCCGAGGGCCGCGCGCGCGCGATTGTGACCGACGCCAACGCGCTGCTCAATCAGCGCCACACCACCCGCGCCGAGGCCGAGGCCCATTTGGCCGCGCAAGCCGAGGCGGTGCGCACGGCCGAGGCCGAACTGACCGCCGCCAGCCAGCGCGTGGCCACGGCCCAGGCCGAAGCGGCGCGGCTGCGCGCCCGCCACGAGGTGCTAGAGCAGGCGCGCGCGCAACTGGCCGGGTTTAGCGGCGGCGCGCGCACGCTGCTGGCGCAGGGCTTCCCCACGCGCGGGGCGCTGGCCGAACTGCTGACCGTGCCGCCCGAGCTAGAAACAGCCGTGAGTGCGGCGCTGGGTGCCTACCTGGAAGCGCTGGTGGTCGGCGACCAGGCCGAGACCGAGGCGGCGATTGCCAAGCTCGGGCC
>JBBRZY010000202.1:0-7734 GCA_038252885.1 Anaerolineales bacterium
AGCCCCTTGGCCAGCGCCTGCCCGTGCCCGCGATAGGTGCAGGTCAGGTAGTCGGTGTCTTTCAGCGGCCAGCAAATGCCGACCGCCGTGGCCTCTTGGCCGACGCACGGGTGAAACGAGCCGCGAATTTGGCCCTTCTGATACAGGCTGCGGATCGCTTCCTCGAATTTGCGAATGACGTGCATCTGCCGATAGGCATCGGGTAGTCGTTCAGGGGCCAGGGGCATTAGTCCATCTCCATTCCACCGTCCACATTGAGGGTCTGGCCGGTCATATAACCGGCTGCGGGTGAACACAAAAACGCGACCACGCCGGCCACGTCGTCGGGCGTCTCGATCCGGCCCAAGGGGATGCGCGTGAGCATGCGCGCCAGCGACTCTTCCGGGGTGATGCCCAGCGCCGCGCCGCGCGCCTCGTGCACCTGGCGCGTGACGGGCGTATCCACGATGCCGGGCGCGACCGCGTTGACGGTGATGCCGTGCGCGGCCAGCGCCAGCGCCGCCGACTGGGTGACGCTGATGATGCCGGCCTTGGCCGACGCGTAGGCCACCTGGTCGGTGCGGCCAGAGCGCCCCGAGATCGAGGCGATGTTGACGATGCGGCCCGGTAGGTGGTCGGCCAGCATGCGGCGCGCCGCGAATTGCAGCGTGAAGAACGTCGCCTTCAGGTCCAAGTCGTGCACGCCGTCCCAGTCGGCCTCGGTCACATCCAGCAGCGGCTTGGTCAGCACGCGGCCGGCGTTGTTCACTAGCACATGCAGCGGCCCCCAATCCGCCGCGCCGTCCACGACGCGCTGCACCTGATCGAGATGATACAGGTCGGCCGTCAGGCTCAGGGCCGCGCCGCCGGCCGCTTCGATCTCGGCCTGCACCGTCGCCAGCCCAGCCGCGTTCAGGTCGGCCAGCGCCACAGCGTAGCCCGCGCCGGCCAGCTGCAGCGCGATGGCGCGGCCAATGCCTTGCGCGGCCCCGGTTACTAAGGCGACTTGCTTATCAATAGTATGGGTCATAGTGGTTAGTAACGCGGTCTAGGCCAACTGCGCCAGGTATTGCTCGACCTCGGCGCGTGGCGGAATGCCGGCCCGGCCCCCGCTGCGGCGCGCCTTGAGGCCCGCCGCCACGGTCGCCACGCGCGCGGCCTCGGCCACGTCACCGCCCCACGCCAGGCAGGCGGCATACGCGCCGTGGAAGACATCGCCGCAGCCGGTGGTGTCCACCACTTCCACTTTCAGGGCCGGCACATGCCGGGGCGCGGCGCCGGGCGTCACGTACCAACTGCCCGCCGCGCCGTCGGTGACAACCACTGCCGCCGAGGTGGGGCGCAATAGGGCCGCCGCGCTGCCGGCCGCGTCGGCCTGGCCCGTCAGCTTGGCGGCGATCTCCTGGTTGACGATCAGGTGATCCACGCTGTCCAGAAACGCCTCGCGCTCCGCGAACTCGGTCTGCTCCAAGTCACCCACGATGGGGAGGCCAAGCCGCCGCGCCACCACCGCCGCCCGGATGGCCGCGCTGGCGACGGTGTGATCTACAAACAGCACCCGGCTGGCCGCGATCAGCGCGTCGGGCAGGTCGGCGGCCGTCGGCACGCCCACATCGGCATTCGAGAACAGGATGCAGCGCTGCGGGCTGGTGCGGCTGACGATGATGACCGAGTGATACGGCCGCGCGCCGGCCCGCCGCTGCACGGGCGCGCAGTCCACGCCCTCGCGCGCTAGCTCGGCCAGCGTGTACTCCGAGAGCTCATCTGTGTCGAGCACGCCGCAGTAGGCGGCCCGCACGCCCAGCCGCGCCGCCGCCACCAGCGCCGTGCCAGCCAGCCCGCCGCCGGCCCGCGCCTTGGCCTGCACCTGCGTCTTGCCGTCGGGCTGCGGGAACTCGTCCACGTACAGCAGGTCGTCGACCGCCACGGCCCCAATCGCCAGCACGTCGTAAGTCAGCGTGTGCATGCGCGTTGTGTCCGGCGCGGCTACAGCCCGGCCGCGGCGATGGCGGCCTGCGGGCTAAGACCGTCGTGCAGCACCGCCTTGAAGGCTTGGAGGTTGCCGGTGATATTGTCGAAGCCCCACACGTTGCGGCCGATGGTCGCGCCGCGCGCGCCGGTCTGGCGGATGGCCGCCATCATCTCCAGCGCCGACAGCAGGGTGGGGGTCTGCGGGCCGCCGGCCGCCACTACTGGCACCGGGCAGTCGGCCACGATCTCGGTGTAGGCCGCCTGGTCGCCGCAGTACGGCACCTTGACCACATCGGCCCCGGCCTCGAACGCGCAATGCACCGCCCAGCCGATGTCTTCCGGCGTGTACGACACGGTGGGCGTCGGGCCGCTGAAGTTGCGCGGGTACACGTGGCAGATGACCGGCATGTCGTACGGCGCGGCTTCACGCACGGCGTCCGCCACGAGTTGCAGGTGCGCGCCCTCGGTCGCCCCGCGCAGAAAAACCGAAATGGCAAAGGCATCCGCGCCCAACCGCACGGCATCGGCGGGCGTCGCCAGCGCGGCCGTGGCGCTATCATCGGCCCGGCAGGCCTGGCTTTGCACGATCAGCGGCACCTGCCCGGCATAAGGCGCCCAGGCCGAGAGCGCGAGGCCCTTGTGCATGGTCACGGCGTCCGGCTGGCCCGCCACCAGGGCCGCAATCGTCGGCTGGATGTGCCGGATGCCGGCCGGCAGCCCCTCGCCGTAGCCGATGAAGTGGTCAATCGCCACCGAGCAAAACTTGCCTGAGGGATGGCCGAAGAGCCGGTTCAAACGAATGAGCTTGCCGATGTTCATGGTGTTGGCTGCTGTCCTTGGTCAGTCGTGGTCAAGTGGGTGGGTGAGCCGCCGCCGTGTGGGCCGGAAGTAATGTGGCGCAGCACTTGGGGCGGCGTTGGAGATCAATGCAGGTGAGTGGAAACTCTTGGAGCAAAATCATAAACGACCCCCTGGCATTCGTCAACCAAAGGTCGCAAACAGCCATTTCAATTTGGCGGCAGCTTACTCAACCCCGCCAATCCTGTCATTTCGAACCCCCGCGCACGGCGGTAGTGCTAACCTGTCGCTAGGCGCGGGGTGATTGCGAAGCACCCTTTAGGGGGAATCTCACCCTCAATATCACTGGCCATCGCGCCAATCGCCCGGCCGCCCGAAACTATGGTCGTTCCCCTAGCCTCCTGCTATACTCGCGCCTCCCACCACTCGCAGAGAGGCTCCCCCATGGACGAACTCGCCTACAGCCAAATGACCGACGCCACGCGCCCGCAGCGCCTGCGCTGGTGGCAAGACGCGCGCTTTGGCATGTTCGTCCACTGGGGCCTGTACTCGCAGCTGGGCCGGCACGAGTGGGTGATGAACCGCGAGCGCATCCCGGTGGCCGAGTACGAAAAGCTGGCCGCCACCTGGCAGCCCAAGGAGCGCCCGGCCCGCGAGTGGGCGCGACTGGCCGCCGCCTCGGGCATGAAGTACATGGTGATGACCACCAAGCACCACGAGGGCTTCTGCCTGTGGGACACGCAGATGACGGACTACAACGCCGTCCAGCACGGGCCGGGGCGCGACCTGGTGCGCGAGTACGTCGAAGCCTGCCGCGAGTTTGGCCTTAAGATCGGCTTCTATTACTCACTGATGGATTGGCACCACCCAGATGGCGCGCAGTGCGCCGTGGACGAGGCCGCCCGCCGCCGCTTTGTGGACTTCACCACCGGCTGTGTGCGCGAGTTGATGACCAACTACGGCCAGATTGATATTCTGTGGTACGACGTGTGCTGGCCGCTGCGGAGCGCCGCGCTGTGGGAGAGCGTCGAGCGCAACGCCCTGGTGCGTGAGTTGCAGCCCAATATCCTGATCAACAACCGCTCGTGGCTGGCCGAGGACTACGGCACGCCCGAAGAGTCGGTTACGCCCGCCAGGCCGGGGCGCGCCTGGGAATCCTGCATGACCTTCAACGGCTCGTGGGGCTACATGCCCAGCGCCATTGACTGGCACGCGCCGCGCGCGGTGGTGCAGATGCTGCGCACCGCCACGGCCGGGCAGGGAAACTTGCTGCTCAACATCGGCCCCAAGCCCGACGGCTCGGTGCCAGAAGAAGCGCTCGAACGCCTGGCCGTCGTGGGCGACTGGCTCCACCGCAACGGCGAGGCGGTTTATGGTCCGGTGGACCTCGCCAACCACGCCCGCACCGAGGGGCTGCTGCATGGCAGCTTCACGCTCAAGGGCAACATCGGCTATTACTGGGCCGACAAGTGGCCGGGCTACGAGTTGGTGCTGGCCGGATTGACTGAAGCGGTCGTGAGCGTGAGCTACCTCGCCACCGGCCAGCCCATCGCCTTCGAGCAGGCCGGTAACCGGCTGGTGCTCACCGGCCTGCCGGCCGCCGCGCCAGAAGCGGCCACGGGCGTCACGGTCCTCAAGCTGGTGTTCGCGGCCCCGCCCAGCCTGCACCTGGGGCACGGCTACGTCATGGTCGACAACGCCTGGGTGGACTATCCCGCGCCGTAGCGCTTAGGCGGCCTTCAGCGCCGCCGAGCTGGCGTATAGCCCGTCAATCACCCGCATCAGCGCGATGCCCTGCTCGGGCGTCACCAGCGGCGGCGTGCCGTTGAGGAGGCTGTTGACGAAATTGGCCTGGGTCGTGCCGGTGGCGGGCGGCAGGCGCGGCGTGGTGGTGGCGTGATTGCCGCCCGCCTCGCCAAACAGCTTTAGCGTCTGGCCGGCCTCGCGCAGCGCGCCGCCCTTGGTGCCATAGAACTCATTGAGCACCACTTCGTGGTCGGTGTGCTGCCCAAAGCTCATCTCGATTTGCAGGCTGGCCCCGTTCTCAAAGCGCACAAAGCCTACGGTGTGGTCGTCGGCATCGGCTTTGTACTGCGGCCCGAACTGCGCCACCCAGCCCGGCAGAAAGTGGCCGTACGACCGGCCGCTGACGTCGGCAATGGGCGGGAAGCTCATAATCCACAGCGCCAGGTCGATCATGTGCGCGCCCAGGTCACGGCCCACGCCGCCGCCCTTATCTTTCTCATTGAACCAGTTGCGGCTATACAGCCCGGTGGCGCGCTCGATCAGCGGCTCGGGCAGCATGCCAAACGGCCGCCGCCACACCGCCCGCGCAAAGTAAATCTCACCTAGTTGCCCGGCCTCAGTGTAGCGCTTGAGGTACTGCATCGCCGGCTCAAAGCGCTGGTTGTAGCTGACCATCAGCAGGCGGCCGGCGGCTTTCGCGGCTTCGGTCATCTGCATCGCCTCGGCCGCGGTGTGGGCCATGGGCTTTTCCACCAGCACATGCTTGCCCGCCGCCAGGCAGGCCAGCGTGGCCGGGAGGTGCAGGTAGACCGGCAGGCATACGCTCACCGCCTCCACATCCGATTTAGCGAGCATCTCTTCCAAACTGGTGTAGGCCTGCGCGACGTTGTACGTCTGCTGCACGTGCTTCAGCCAAACCTCATCAATGTCGCAGATCGCGGTCACTTCGGCGTTCGGGAGCTGCTGGTAATGTTTGACGTGGTTGAGGCCCATGCTCAGCCCAACGACGCCGGTTTTGAGTTTGCGAGTGGTCATGGGGTGTCTGCCCTTTCTGAATGGGCGTGATTAAGCCGCCGGCTGGACCGCCACGCCGTGAAAGCCCAGCATCGGCATAAAGCGTTCCATATCCATCGGCACGCTGGCGGGGGCCAAGCCGTAGCCGCCGTGCACCACCGCGCCGCCGGCCAGCGGCCGCGCGAGCTTCAGCCGGACGTTCGGCCCGCCGGGGTAAGTCACGGCCGTCACCGCGACGGCGCCGGCGCTGTCTTCCACGCGGAAGGGATTGGCGCTCGGGTCCACGTTGTCCATCCGGCTGGTCACCGGCGCGAACGTCAGGGTGATGGTTTGCCCATCGGCGGCGGCCACGGCGGTTTGCAGATCGGGCGCCAGGTAGTCCACTGCCCGCCCATACACCGCGCCCAGGGCCGCGCGCGCCAGCCGTTCGCCCAGCAGCAGGTTGCCGGCTGGGCTGGTATGGATGAAGTCGCTCAACGGCAGGTCGAAGGCCGGCACCACGCTCACGCCCGGCGCGCTGCGCGCCAACTGCCGCTGCGCCTCGCGCACCTGTGACCAACTCAGCTCTAGCACGGGAATGGGCGGCGTCAGGTGGCGGTTGAGTTGCACCGTGAGCACCGGCAGGGTGGGGTGCTTCAAGCCCTCACGCCAGGCCGCCAGCGCCTGCGTAAAGCGCGGCTGGTAGGTGTAGCCGTTCAACGCGCTGCCCTCGGCTTCGCCCTGGTACCACACCAAGCCGCGCACCCGGCCACCCGCCGCCGCCACGACCGTGAGCATGTTCTCGTACAGTCCGCCGGAGGGGGCCGGGTCGTGCGGGTTCCACTCCTCCAAGTACGAGCCGCCGCGGCTGGCCTGGATCAGCCCGATTGGGTAGCCCAGGTGCTGCTTGAGCAGCCGCGCAAAGTGCAGGTAGGGCGCGTGGGCGGTGTTGGCGCCGTCGCGGTTCACCGGATGCTGGGTGTCGGTGGACTCGTTGAGCGGGTGCGTTGCCAGCGCCCATTGCCCGCTGTTGCGGAACAGGTGCAGCCCTAACTCGGGCGGATCGTAGACTGGCCCGCGCCCGTAGCCGGCCGAGTTGCTCTGGCCGGTGATGACCCACAAGTCGCCGACGCCCAAGAAGTGGCGCATATCGCCCCGGTCGGCCCACTCGCCCACCGGCTGACTGTGGGGCAGGTAGCGGGTCTCCAGCCGGTACAAGCCACCCGCCGGCACGCCGCTCATCCGGCCGGCCCACTGGCCGTCGGCGTGCGTCGTCACCGGCTGCCAATCGAGCGCGCGGCTCACGGCGACGCCGGTGTCTTCATATACCAGCCGCACCTGCACCGTGCCGGGGCCGCTGGCGCTCACCCAGCGCCCGGCCAGGTCCCAAGCGCCCAGCCCGTCCGCGTCTTGCTGGATGATCTGCCACTCGCTTGGGCCGTGCGTCAGGATGGCCCCCAACTCGTTGTTGCCCTGGTCCATGCTGTGCCTCTCTGGTTGAGGCGCGCCGTCGCGCCGGTGGCTGGCAAGCTGTGCGTGCTGGTGCTGAACTCGGTAGCGGGATTCTACTCTGTTTGTCGGTGGGGAGCATTTCAGTCTGAGGGCCAATTTTGCAAAAGGCTCGGTGGCGGCAACGTCGAGATAGGTTCTCACCGCACTGGGAGGTTGTGAAATGTCGTATCTGACCGAAGGAAATTTTTACCAGGGGGTAGGTGGGCTTGCCCACCTACCCCCTGGTAAAAATTTCTGGCTGGCCCAAAGCGGCAGCGGCCCTAAGAGGCGCGTAAACCCGCTGGCCGTAGGGCTAGGCGCGCCGGGCAGTCAATCACCCCGGCGGCGAGTAGCGCTGGCGGGCGCACGGATGAGGGCGACCCCATTACGAGCGCGAGTGACTGCGAAGCCCCATGGTCCCGAGGTCTTGGGCCCCAAACTGAAAAACACCCAGCCCTCACCCCCGGCGGCTCCCCTGAAAGCAGGGGTGCCCATGTGACGTTGGACGGGCAGCAATCGCCGTCAGCGCCGTCATCTTCGTCATCCGTGCCATCGATACTGTCGAGAACGTCATCTTCGTCATCCGCGCCAGCGATATTGTCGAGAACGTCATCTTCGTCATCCGCGCCAGCGATATTGTCGAGAACGTCATCTTCGTCATCCGCGCCAGCGATACTGTCGAGAACGTCATTGTTGTCATTGCTGTCATCTTTGCATAATGTGGGGCTGGGAGCTGGTTGGCTAGACGGGCCGGGG
>JBBRZY010000203.1:0-7730 GCA_038252885.1 Anaerolineales bacterium
CCAGCGGCCGGCGGCGCGCAGGGCCTCGGCCAGCCGCCGCTGCGCTTCGGCCAGGGGGAGGTCTTCGAGATAGACGCGGCGCTCGGTCATGCCCTGCTATTCGTCGGCGGCCAACTGATATTTATAGATGTGGTTGTTGCTGGCCACGTACAGGAAGTTCTGCGCGTCGACGGCGAAGCCATAAACGTAGGCCGCCTCAGCGGGATTGATCTTCTTGATGAAGCGGCCGCTGGAGTCAAACACCTGCACGGCAAAAATATCGCTGACGTATATCTGGCCGGTGGCATCGACCACGAGGTCGCCCGAGGCCTGAAGCTGGCCGGGCTGGTCGCCCTCGCCGCCGAAGCTGTTGAGGTAGACGCCCTCTGGGCTGAACTTGAAGACCATCTCGCTATTGGTATTCAGCACCAGCAGGTTGCCGTCATTGTCGAGGGTGATCTTCATGGTCACGGCCACGTCGCCGGTGATGCTGCTGACGGCCGCTTGCACGTCTTTGACTACCGCGCCGTCGGCGTCGAAGATGACCAGGTCGTCGCGGTTCTTGTACCAGGTGGCCGCCACCCCGCCGCCAGGCAGGGCGACCACGTCCTCAAAGCCCCAGCCTTCGGACCATTCCAGGTGCTCCAATTCTTCGCCGGTCTGGCCGTCCACGTGGTAGAGCTCGCTGCCGTAGACCAGATAAAGCGTGCCGTCTTCGGCCACGGCCATGCCGGTGAGGTAGACATTGTCGCCGTCGCCGACGGTCCACTGGGTGATAAATTTGCCGGTCTCGTCAAAGACCTGCACGCGCCCACCGCCGTAATCGGCGGCGTAGATGTTGCCGTCGCCGTCCACGCCCACATGGCGCGCATCGGTGAAGCGGCCCTTGCCGGTGCCCTCGCCGCCGATGGTCAGCACCAGGCGCGGGTACTGGTTGGTGATCTCAGCCACCCGCTCGCCGAGGCCGCCCAGGCCCAGGTCGTTCAGGTTGATGAAGGGGAGGAAGCCGGCCGCCAGCGCCACGCCAGCGATCAGCAGTGTGCCGACGATGGAGAGCACCACAAACACGGCGATACAGCCGCCCGCCTGCCGCGCCGGGCGCGTGTCGATGGCGGGCGCGCCGTACATCCCGCCCGTCATCAGCGGGGTGCCGACGCCCATGGGGTTGCCCATGGCGCTCATGCCGGTCACAGCCTGGATTTGCACCTGCGGCATCCCGGACCGGTCGAGCCGGAACAGACCGGCGTCGGCGCTGGACCCGCCGCGGAGCCCGCTGAACTGGCTGACCGACACCGGCTGGCCCAGGCCCAACTGTTCGACGGCAGCGCGGGCTTGCAGGTCGTTGGCCCCAAACAGGTCTTGATAGAGTCGCGCGGCATCCTCTTTGCGGCCTTCCCGCACCAGGTCGCCCAGTTCGCGCAGGCGGGGCAGTTGATCCATCAGCGGCAGGCCGCTTAGAAAAACCGGCTTCTGCGCCTGCGCGCTAGACGAGGGGTAGGCGGGGCTGCTCGGACTGGATCCGCGCAGAGATTCTGGCACCACCGAGGTGTTGCCGCAAAACGAGCAGGTGGCCGTGCTGGCGCCTTGCTCGATGCTCAGCGAAGCGCCGCACGATGGGCACGACAATACTTGTAACTTGGGCATCCTGGCCTCCTCAAAACAAACGGACCTCTACCACGGTCCCTGCGCTCAACCCGGTGGTGTCCATTGGCACCACCACCATGCCATCGGCCTGCACCAGCGTGAAGATTTGGTTCGACTTGCCAAAGACCGGCTCGGCGCGCGGCAGCCCATCTTCGGCCGGCGTGGCCGAATTGTAATCTAGTCGCGCTGGAATGTAGTCTACGCGCCCGGCGGCGGAGGCCAGGTTGTGGGTTAGGCGCGCCCGCACACTGCGGCGAGGCGGGGGTGAAGAACAACCTTGCAGCCGGTAGAGCGTGGGGGTGACGAACAGGTCGGCCACCACCAGCGCCGACACGGGGTTGCCGGGTAATCCAAAAATGGGCTTGCTGTGCGCCACCGCCAGAATGGTGGGCTTGCCCGGTTTGACCGCCACGCCGTGCACCAGTGGGCCGGGTTGGCCCAGGCCGTTAATCACCGCCGCCGTCATATCACGCACGCTGACCGAACTGCCGGCCGAGAGGATGAGCGCATCGGCCTCGGCCAGCGCCGCCGTGGCCGCCGCGCGCAGCGCCTCGAAGTCGTCGCGCACGATGCCGCCATAGACGGGGACGCCGCCGGCCTGCTGAACCAGGCTGCCGAGCGTGTATGAATTCACGTCGCGCACCTGGCCGGGGGCGGGGGCGGCCGCGGGCGGCACGATCTCGTCGCCAGTGGCCAACAGCGCCACGCGCGGCCGGCGCGCGACGGTCAGCCGCGTCAGGCCCAGCGCCGTTAGCCCGCCGACGTCCTGCGGGCGCAGCCAGTGGCCGGCCGGGAGCAGCACTGCGCCCGCCGCCAGGTCGTCGCCGATGTGGAGCACGTTCTCGCCCGGCGCGACGGCCCGCAGCACTTCGATCTCGCGCTCGGCGGCGGTCTGGGTCACTTCAAGCATGACGACGGCGTCGGCACCGCCCGGCAACATGCCGCCGGTGTGGATGAGGGCGGCCTGGCCCGGCGCAAGGCTGAACTCTGGCGCGCGGCCCATGGGTGCTTCGCCGATGATGGTGAGGTAGGCGGGCAAGGACTGGCTGGCGCCGAAGGTGTCGCGGGCCAGCACAGCGTAACCATCCATCGTGGAGCGCGCAAAGGCGGGCAAGGCTTCGGGCGCGCTGATGGCGGCATACGTCACGCGGCCCAGCGCCTCGGCCGTGGGGATGTCTTCTGGTGGCGTGGCGTGATGGGCGGGCAGGTGCTGCCACAGCTTCGCCAAGGCGTCGTCCGGCGCGAGCACGGTGAAGAATTCAGGCATGGCTAGATTATAGAGGCTATCGGCCGGGCAGGCCGCCGCCGCGCGCCGCCTTAGTTGAAAAAGGCTTGAACTTCCGCCGCCGTCAGCGGGGCGTGCTGGCGGAGCGCGAGGTTCTCATCCACATGGGCGGCGTGGCTCATGCCGGCCAGCGCCGAGGTCAGGCCCGGAAGCGAGCGCACGAATTGCAGCGCGCGCTGGGCGTCGGTGAGCTCGGGCGCGAATTTGGCGCGCAACGTCGCCGGCAGCCGGCCGAGCACGCGCCCTTGCAGGAGCGAGGCCGAGGCCATCACCGCCACGCCCTGCTCGGCCGCCGCCTCCAGGCCGCTGCGGTCGCCGGGCTGGTTGGCGCGCCCCAGCCCTTCGAGCATCTGAAAGTTGAGCGGCAGTTGAATGGCGCGGAAGTGGTGGCGGTCGCCGGAGACGTCGCGGGCCACTTCGAGCACGGCGGCCAGCGAGAGATACTCGGGCTCGTCGGGCCTGGCGCGAAAACCGTTCCAGGTGGCCGCGCCGTAGGCCGCGATGTGGCCCTGCGCGACGGCGACTTCTAGCGTGGCGAACGCCTCGCGCAGCCGGTCGCGGAAGGCCGCTTCGCCCAGCGCCGCCCGCTGGCCTTCCGGGTTGTGGAGGTAATACAGGTCAATACAGTCCACGCCCAGGTTGGCCTTGCTCTGCGCGATCTGGTGCCGCAGATAGGCGGGGGCCAGGCAGTGGCCGTCCACGATCTCGTCGGGCTGCACCAGCCCGGGGGTGATGAAGGTGTCACGCACCCAGGCGTCGGGGTCGGCCGGCCAAGCGCCATCAAACGACAGGTAGCCGCCCTTGGTGCACAGCACAATGTCTTCGCGCTGCGCCTCGCCTGCGGCAATGGCCGCCGCCAGCGCCGCGCCAATGACGCGCTCGCTGCGCTGAAAGCGATAGTTGATGGCGCTATCGACCAGGTTGCCGCCGAGTTGCCAGTAGCGCCGCAGGGCCGCCGTGTAGGCCGCGTCGGTGGCGGCGTCTGGCTCGCCCAGGTAGGTGCCGAGGCCCACGCTGGCGACGGTGAGGCCATCCCAGCCGGGGCGGTAGAACGCGGCCGACTCGTGGCGGGCGGCCCAGTGCGCCGTAGCTTCTGGGGTCGCCCGGGTCATGGCCGCAGTACCCAGAAGTTGAAGGCCTCGAAATAAGCCGTCAGCGCAAAGATCACCACCGCCAGCAACGTGATGCGGGTGTAGCCGGTGAGCTCGCCGCGCGCCATGCGCCGGATGTTGATGATTTGCAGCAGCACCAGCGGGGCCGAGATGACTACGGCGAGCGCCACTTGCGCCGGCAGCCCGACAAAGCTGGCCGCCACGCCCAGGGTCATCGCCAGCAGCAGCGCGCCATTGTGCAGGGCGACGCCGCGCCGCCGGCCGATGCGCACCAGCACGGTGGTCTTGCCGGCCGCCTCGTCCGCCAGAAAGTCGGGGAATTCGAACGCCACCAGCATGGCAAAGTGATAGACCAGCAGCGGCGCGGTTGCCAGCGCCACCAGGAGGCTCAGTTGCCCGGCTTGCAGCACGTGGCCCAGCGCCGGCACCAGCCCGGCGACGGTGATGGAAGCCGTCACCTCGCCCAGGCCGGTGTTCATCAGCTTGAAGGGCGGGCCGCTGTAGCTGTACGCGCCCAGGAACATCAGCGCCATGACCGCCCAGCCCGCCGGCCCGACGTGATACTCGATGATCAGCCAGATGGCCGCGCCGCTGGCGACCGCCAGGCAGGCCACGGCCGCCGTGAAGACGGCCTCGCGCGTGACCGTGCCGTCGGCCAACAGCCCGCTGCCGCCCGAGAATGGCGTGCGGTTCTGGTTGAGCTTGTCGGTTTCGACGTCCCAATATTCGTTAAGGTAGTGGACCATCAACTGGAGGCCGGTGACGTAGGCCTGCCCAATCCAGTATTGGCCAAAGTCAATGTTGTAGCCCTGGTAGCGGGCGATGAGCGCGCCGAGGGCATACAGCAGCAAACCGCCGCCGAGGAAGTGCGGTCGCGACAGCTTTACGAAGGCGAGCAGCTTGGTCATGCGCGCGGGCTAGCGGTTCTGGATGGACCAGTCGAAACCAATCTCGGGGTCGTCGAAGGGGATGCGCTGCTCGTCGGGGTGCTTCGGGTCGTAGACCTGCGTGACGTGATAGAACAGCACCACCGGTTTGTGGCCGAGCACCTGGTAACCGTGCGCCAGCCCGGTCGGGATGAGGATCAGCAGCGGGTTGTCTTCGCCGGCGTAGATCACTTGCGTCACGCCTTTGGTGGGCGAGCCTGCGCGCCGGTCGTAGAGCACCACGCGCGCCATGCCGTCGACCACGTACCACAGGTCGTCCTGGTCGTTGTGCCAGTGAAAGGCCTTGATGACGCCGGGGTAGGTCTTGGTGATGGACGACTGCCCAAACTTACGCAGCAGGTGGTCGTCCTCGCGCACGATCTCGCGGAAATAGCCGCGATCGTCGCTGTGGGTGGCGAGCTGCTTGACAACAACGTCGTGGATGGCGGGCATGGGCTAAATTCCTAAGGTCGCGGCCAGCGCTTCGGCGTGCTGGCGGCGATGCTCGGTGATGCGGTGGAAGAATTGTTCGATGGTCAGCGTGTCGCCACGGGCGTGGCGGCCGGTGAGGTCCAGGTCGGCTTCGGCCACGGCGTCGAGCGCCGCCAGCACGGCCGCATGGTCGCGCGCGATGACGGCCAGCAGGTCGGCCACGGGCACGGCGGCTTGCTTCTGCACGGCGCGGCGGTTGTAACGGTGGACGTCGAAGTCGTCGGGCACGGTCACGCCGCCGCTGAGCCGGCGCTGAATCTGGCCCAGTTGCCCGGCCTCGGAGCCGGCCACGTGGGCGAGCACATCGTGCGCGGTCCATTGCGCGCCTTCTTCTGACGGGACGGGCATAGTCCACTGCTCGGGGGTCACGCGCGTATAGATCGCCAAGCTGGCGGCGTGGTCGGCTTCAATGGTTTGGCGCAGTTTGGCCTTGCGGTCGGTCATGAGGGCCTCGTGGGGGCGTGATTACTTGCTGGCCGCGCTAGGCGGCTGGACGTCGTTGTGCGGCACTGGCTGCCCGGCTTCGAGTGCGCGGCGCACGTCGCGCTCGTGCAGCATGTTGTGGCGGTAGATGAGCTTGCACATGTTCTCGACCGGCACCACGCCGAACCAGGGGTGGCGGCCCACGCGGTCGAGGTCGGTATCGGCCATGCCGGTGATAAAGACCAGCGTGTTGGCGCGGGCGGTCTCGAACTGCGCGATCAGCTCGGCGGTGCTGGCCTGGGTGAACTCGGCCATCTGGGTGGCGTTGAACTCGTCGATCACAAAGTCTTCGGGCGCGCCGCTGCCGCCGGCCAGGATGTCGCGGCCGTACTGCAGGAAAACACGCTCGGCGCTGACGAAGTGGGCCAGCACGTCGCGCACGCGCCACAGCGGGCCGGTGGTGTAGACCTGCTGCCCAAAGTCGGCGGCGCTCATCGCCCGAAAGTAGTCGGCGCTCTTCTGGCCTTCGTCCTGCATACGCTTGCGGATGAGGTCTTGACGTTGGCTCATGGGTGGGGTCTCGCGCGAAATGGGTGGAGAGCTAGGCGATCAACCGGCCGCCGTCGACCACCAGCGTTTCGCCGGTGATGTAGTCGGCTTCCAGCAGAAATCGGACGGCGCGGGCCACATCATAGCCCGAACCGGTGCGTTTGAGAAGGGTGTGCGCGCCGGATTTGGCCCAGCGCGCGTCGTCCCAGTCGTCGGGCTTGAGTACCGGCCCGGGCGCGACTTCGTTCACGCGAATCTCCGGCGCGAGCGCTTTGGCCAGCAGCTTGGTGACCATGGTCAGGCCGGCCTTGCTGACCGAGTGCGCGGCGTAGCGGGTCCACGGCTGCCGACCGGCCAGGTCGTTGATGTTGACGATGGCGGCGCCGCTGCGCCCGGCCATGAGCTTGGCCGCCGCCTGGGCGCAGAAGAACGGCGCGGTCAGGTTCACGTCGAGCACTTGCTGCCAGGCCGCGCGCGTGACGGTGCGGGCGTCGCCAGGGTCCATGCCGGCGGCCGAGTTCACCAGCACGTCCAGGGCGCCGAACGCGGCCTGGGTGGCTGCGAACAAGGCGTCGATCCCGGCCTCGGTGCTCAGGTCGGCTGGCACCGCCAGCGCGCGCACGCCCAGGGCCTCGATCTCGGCCACGGTCTGCGCCGCCTCGTCGGCGGCCGAACGATAGTGGACGACCACATGTGCGCCGGCCGCCGCTAGTTCTAACGCAATGGCCTTGCCGACCCGGTGCGCGCCGCCGGTGACCAGGGAGATTTTGTTTTTGAGGTCCATTGTGGCTCCTACCCTATGCGCATTGCTATCATTTTAACTCGTCACCGCTCTGTAAGTTACGGTCCATTGGGCACCTTCCTGCGCTTTAGTCAGGTCGCACCTATGTAGCTGCAATTGCCTCCGCAAGCTGACCAACTGCCTCCAACTTACGACTTCTGACCTCCGACCTCTACTTCTGCCGCTTGCCCGCCCGCAGCAGCGCCATCATCTGGGCGAGGCGGCGGGCACGGGTTTCCGGCTTCTTCGCGCCCTCGATGTCGCGGATGAAGTTCTTGCGGTAGAACGTCGGCAGGCCGTCGAAGAAGGTCTTGGCCGCCGGGTCGGCCGCCAGCGCCGCCGCCACGTCCGGGGCCACGTTGGCTTCCTGCGGCCCCTCCGGCCAGATTTCCACCGTCACCGCCGCCCCCGCTTCCAGCTTATTGTCTCGCCGCCAGGCCGCGCCGAGCGGCAGAAAGTAGCGCGCGCTATCTGAGCCCACGCTGCCGCGCACCTGGCAGCCGTTGAGCGTCCCGGCGATGTGGTGGCGCGGCTTGACG
>JBBRZY010000204.1:0-7705 GCA_038252885.1 Anaerolineales bacterium
GAGGGCGAGACCGCGCGGCGCTGCGCCAGTGAGCGGAGTGGGCCGGCCAGCACGCACACTCATCGGTAACGCTCGCCAGTCTGCGCGTCGAACAGGAAGACGCCTTTGCGGCGCAGGCCCAGCGGCACGACCGCGCCCACCGGCAGGTCGGTCTCGCTGGACAGATAACCGCGGATTTCATAACTCCCCAAGCGCAGATGCGTCAGCTCGTCCTTGCCGAGCTTGTAGATCTGCTTGATCTCGGCCTCGAACTGCTGGTGGGCCGGGTCCTTGGCCAGAAAAATACTCTCGGGGCGGATGGCCAGCGTCAGAGGGGTGCCGTCGCGGCCGGTGGGCGCGCCGGGCAGTTGCACCGCCGCCGTGCCGTCGTGGACCACAAAGGCGCCGTCACGCAGCGTGCCCGGCACCCGGTTGATGGGAGGAACCCCTAGGAACTCGGCCACAAAGGCGTTGGCCGGGTTGTCGTACAACTCCTGCGGCGCAGCCAACTGCTGCTGGAGGCCCTGCTGCATCAGCAGCACCTCGTCCGAGATGCTCAACGCCTCTTCTTGGTCGTGCGTGACAAAGATGGTGGTGATGCTGGTTTCCTGCTGAATGCGGCGAATTTCCTCGCGCATCTCCAGGCGCAGGCGGGCGTCCAGGTTGCTGAGGGGCTCATCGAGCAGTAACAGCCGGGGCCGCTTGACCAGGGCGCGCGCGATCGCCACGCGCTGCTGCTGACCGCCCGAGAGCTGCGACGGCTTGCGCGAGAGCAGTTCTTCCACGTGCACTAGCTGGGCCATGTCGTGCGCGCGGCTGAGGCGTTCGGCCTTCGGCACACGTTGGATTTCCAGCGGGAAGCAGATGTTTTCGAGCACCGACATGTGCGGGTAGAGGGCATAGTTCTGGAACACCAGGCCCACGCCGCGTTTCTCGGGCGGCAAGCGGGTCACGTCGTCGGCGTCAAAAAAAATGTGGCCCGAGGTTACGGGCGTGATGCCGGCCAGCATATAGAGCATGGTGCTCTTGCCGCAGCCGGAAGGACCCAGCAGCGCGGTGAGCTGGCCCGAGCGGAACTGAACGGTGAAGTCATTGACCGCCACCGTGGCGTCGAACGTCTTCGTCAGGCCTTCCAGTCGAATTTGCATAGGGCCGCCTAGCGCAGCATTTCCGAGACGACCCGGCCATCCACGCAGGGGAGCTCAAACCCCAACATGGCCGCCATAGTCGGAGCGTCATCTACCAATTGGCCGCGCTCGACGATAACGCCCGGCTTGACGCTCGGGCCGCTGGCGATGAAGGTGGTGGTCTCGGGCTGAGAGGGCAGCCCGCCGTGGGTAGCCATCAACCGGGCGTGCTGCTTGTAGGGGTGACTGGCGAAAACGTCGTCGCCGGTGAAGGTGTTGCCAAACGAGACTGCCCGCTCGCCCTCCAGCACGAAATCGAACGGCCCGGTGAGGTGGTATTTTTCGGCGACCTCGGCCTTGGTGAGGACATGCCCCAGGCCATATTGGGGATCGGCTTTGAGGGCCAGCAAGAAGTCGTAGACCTTGCGGCTCATTTGCGCATCATCGGGATCTTTCAGGCGTACCCAGGCCGAGAGCTCGGCCGAGTGGCAATAGGCGTCATAGTCAGCTAACTGGCCGTCCGCGCCAACAGTGAGAAAGCCGTGCTGGCGGAGCAGGATATTCACATTCAGAGTCTGGGTGATATCCGCCTGGCCGTGATCGCCCAAGATGACGAAGTTAGTATTGGCGAAGTCGCCGTGCGCCCGCACCTGCTGCACAATCTGCCCAAACTGCTGGTCGTGCACGCGCAATTGTTCTTTGACCTGCTCGTTATCGATCCCGTAGGCGTGCCGGACCGAGTCGAGGTCGCACATTTTGACCAGCATGACGTCGGGCTGGTGGTAGTCGCGCAGAATGTCCAGTGCCAACGCCATGGTGTAGGCGTCTAGGCTGCGGTCGGGGCCAATGAGATGTTGAAAATAAAGTGGGTAGTAGCGCTCCAGCAATTCTTCGGTGGCGTTGTTCTTAAAGAAAATGATCGGCTCAGAGCCGGTATAGCGCATCGGAACGATCATCGGCATGTTCAAATCAAAGTCGGCCCCGCCCGTCACCGGCCAACTCAGCGAGCACGTGTTGTAGCCGTGGGCTTTGGCGGCATCGAGCAACGTGGGCGTTTGGATGGCGCTGCGTTGGTTGTACCAGGGCGCGTGCAAGTCACCGACCCGCACCATTTCATTGTGGGGCACCCCATGCCGATCGACGTAGTTGCCAGTGAGGATCGAGGTATGGCAGGCGTAAGTCAGCGAGGGATAGACCGGCTGAACGTGGTGGACGTACGATCCCTCGGCGATCACGCGCCCCAGGTTGGGCAGCGTGCGCATGTAGGCAATATCGAGCGAGCACAGAGCGTCCAGGCAAAAAACTAGCAGCTTCGTTTTTGGCATTATGTGTCCTGGAGCCGGGCCGGGCGGGTTTAACCGGATGGCGGCACCGATAATAACTTCGGACCGCCCCACTCCGCTGAGGGCCAGTTGGGCCGCGGGACCTGAGGCGGTCCAGGCGGCCTCCGGTCCCGCGTAATGCGAGGCCGGAGACCGCCTGGACCAGAGAAAGTGCGGCTTAACCTAGTTGCTGTTCGCCAGTTCGGCGTTGCCTTCGTCTTCCGCCAGCTGCAAGGCTTCGGCGGCGGTGGCCTGGCCGGTGCACGCCGAGGTAACAGCGCGGCCGATGATGGTGCGGATGGCGGCCGAGCCATTGATGGCCGACAGATAACCCACACGATCAATCTGCGCAGTCTGGGCGCGGATGGCCGCGTTGGTGGCCATGTAGTCCTGGAAGGCCGGCTGGGCGATGGCCGGCTGGTAGGCCGGCACACCGCCGAAGGCCGCCGCCCAACCGGCGAGGACTTCGGGGGTGTTCATGTACTTGATGAACTCGAAGGCCGCGCGCTGCTTGGCCTCGGTGCTCTTGAACACCATCCAACTGCTGCCCCAGGAGGAGATGTATTCCTTCTGGCCGCCTTGCGGGATCGCCGCCACATCGAATTCAAACTGGCCGTTCACGGCGCCTTCGACAAAGCCGTAACCGGCGGCCGAGCCGATGTACGAAGCGACGGCCTGCGAGCCAAAGGGGTTCGAGAAGTACACGTCCTCACCCACCAGCCGGAAGACGCCTTCTTGCACCAGGCCGCAGAACCACTCAAGCTGCTGCACGGCCACGGGGTTGTTGTACTCCACCGTGAGCGTGTCGGGGTTGATGTAGCCTGAGCCGTTCTGCTCGATCAGCACCTGAAAGCCGTCAATTTCGCTGTCGAAGCCGAAGGCCGGCTTGCCGGTGACCGCGGTGATGGCGCGGGCGGCCGTTTCCAACTCGGCCCAGGTGGTCGGCACGGCCACGCCTACCTGGTCGAAGATGGTCTTGTTATAGTAGTAGACTTCACCGCCGACCAGCATGGGGATCATGTAGACATCGCCGCCCCATTGGGTCACTTCGGCGTACACCCCGGCGCCCAGGCTCTCTTTGAAGCCGGGAATGCCGATTTCGGGGTCGTCAATGTACGGGCTCAGATTGGTGAGCAGGTCGGCGCCGATGAAGCTGGCGGCCACGGTCGGAAAGCTGACCACCAGGTCGGGGCCGACACCTTGGCTGACGGCCTGCATCTGCTTGGCCTCGTAGTCGGTGTACGGCTGGGCCTGCTGAATGACCGTGATGTTGGGGTGGCTGGCGTTGAAATCATCCAGGATGGCCTGGAAAGCGGTGACGTGGAAGTCGGCCCAGGTGTTCCAGATGACGAGCTCGACGTCTTCAGGTACCTCGGTGGCGGGGACGGCCGTGGCGGGCGCCTGAGTGGGCACCGGCGCATTGGTCGGCGTGGCGGCGGGCTGGCAGGCGGTCAGGAGCAGGACACCGACCAACAGGCCAATGAGTGACGAACGAAATTTCATGCTCTCCTCCAAATAGTAGAACGATGCCCGTGTCGCAGGTGCGACGGGCTTAAGATTGATCCCCTTGGTTTGTTAGTGGTGTTTGGAACGTCGAGCGGCGATCTGGAAGTTACTGCGATTCTATAGGCAAGTGTTTTCAAAGTCAATTGCCACCTAAAGCCGTCACTAACATTCTCACAACGCTGGACATCGATAGGCATCGCACGGATCGAGTGTAACAGGAAACAGCCACCAGCCCGAATCGGTACTTTACACCCATCGGTACATCAAAAGTACATCAGACGCAGTAGACGCTAGTGGACAGCGCGGACAGCCTGGATGCTGAAAGCCAATAACTCACGGAAAAACAGCCCAGTTGGCCGGCGTGGACGCCCTGGACACCCCGTCGTTTACTTGCGGACCAATGGGCCGGGGGTTCGAGTCCCTCTAGCCGCACAAAAAAAGTCCACCTTGCAAAAGGTGGGCTTTCTTGTTGACTGGTGGACAGGTGAGCATAGCGGCCGTATTTGTGCATCGGCCCAAGGGTCAAGGCGTTCGTTTGCGCGTGGCACTGCCAATTGCGGCTTGGCTGTATCTGAATGTGCTTGCCCCTGGGCAGCCAGCCGCTGGCCATTGGCTTGCGCGCCCGCCGCCTGGCCCGGCCCCACGCCGCCTAAGCCTCCGTCCGCAGGCGATAGCCCACCCCCGGCTCAGTTTGAATGTAACGCGGCCGGGCCAGGTCCGGCTCCAACTTGCGGCGCAGGTTGCTGATGTTGACCCGCAACAGGTGTTGTTCCTGCTCATAGCCTAAGCCCCACACCTGGCGCAGCAACTGCTGGTGCGTGAGCACGCGGCCGGCATGCGTCACCAGCACGCGCAGCAGGTCGTATTCCGTCGGCGTCAGCGTCACCTCTTGGTCGCCTACCTTCACCAGCCGCCGCGCCAGGTCAACCGACAAGGCCCCGTGCACAAACACCGGCTCTGGTTCTGGCCCGGCGGCGCGGCGCAGGGCCACCCGCATGCGCGCCAGCAGTTCGCCAGCCCCGAACGGTTTGGTGAGGTAGTCGTCGGCCCCGGCATCGAGGGCGGCGATTTTGTCGGCCTCCTGGCCCCGCACCGAGAGGATGATGATGGGCACCTGGCTCCACTCGCGCAGTTGGCGCGTGACCTCCACGCCGTCTAGGTCGGGCAGGCCCAGGTCGAGGATGACGAGGTCGGGCCGGTGCACTGCGACCGCTGCCAGCCCCTCCTGGCCGTTCACCGCTTCGAAGACCACATAGGCGTGGGCCCCCAGCGCCGTGCGCAGGTAGCGCCGGATGGCCGGCTCATCGTCCACCACCAACACGCGCGGGCCGGTGTCAGGCATCGGTGGGAGCCGCCTCCAGCGGCAGCCGGAGGCGGAGGCGGGTGCCGCCGCCGAGGCGGTTTTCGGCGTGCATGGTGCCGCCGTGGGCCTCGACAATGCCCTTGCCAATGGCCAGCCCCAGCCCGGTGCCGCTGACGCTGCCCGGCTGCTGCACGCGATAGAACTTGTCGAAAATATGCGCCAGGGCTTGCGGCGGGATGCCCACCCCACGGTCACTCACTTCTAACTCCAGCATGGTATCGACTTGCCGCGCGGCGACCTCGATCGGGCTGCCAGGCGGCGAGTATTTGAGAGCGTTATCGAGCAGGTTGACCAGCACCTGAAGGATCAGCATAAAGTCTACCGGCACGGGCGGCAGGTCGGCGGGGACGGCTACGGTCACCGGCCGGTCGCCCAGGCGGCCGGCCAACTGCTGCAGGGCGGCGCCCACCAGATCGGCCGCATCCACCGGTTTGCGCCGCACCTGCATGGCGCCGCCTTCGAGCCGGGTCATATCGAGCAGGTTGCCCACCAGCCGGTTCAGCCGCTCGGCCTCTTCGCGCGCATTGTCGACGAGCGACCGGCGCGCGGTGGCGTCGAGCATGGCGCCATCTTCCTGCAAACTACTGAGCGCGCCGGTGATAGACACCAGCGGCGTGCGCAGATCGTGCGAGATGGAGTTGAGCAGCGCTGTTTGGAGCTTTTCGGTGGCCTGCAAAACTTCGGCGTGCTGGGCGCGGTGAGCCAACTGCGCCCGTTCGATGGCGAGCGCGCCCTGGCTGGCGAAGGCCTCGAGCAGGCGCACCTGCTCGGGCGGCAGGGTGCGGTCGCCGGCGGCCGGGCCTTGCACGCCCAGAACACCCACGGTGCCGCGCGCGGTGCTGAGCGGCAGGTAGCGCAGCGAGGCGGCCGGCAGGGTACTGGTGCCGCGCCCGGCCGGCAGCGCGTGGCGATAGGCCCAATCGGCCACGGCTAGCTCGTTGTCGTCGAGCGCCAGTTCAGGGCCGGCCGTTTGGACCGCCAACCGCTCGCCTTGCGGCAACAAGATTACCGCCTGGCGCTGGAAGGTCTGCTCCACATGGCGGCGCAGCATAGACAACAGCTCTTCTAGCTCGGCGGCGGCGGCCAGATCGCGGCTCAGATCGTAAAGCTCGCCGGTTTGCAGCGCGCGACTGCGGGCGGCCTCGGCCTGCTCGCGCGCCTGCGCGGCCAGCGTGCTGACCACCAGGCCAACCACAAACAGGGCCACAAACGTCAGCAGATATTCGGTATCGGCGACGGCCAAGGTTAGATGCGGCGGCACGTAGAAGAAGTCGAAGGCCAGCACGCCCAGCACAGCCGCCAAGACCGACGGGCCCCGTCCCCAGGCCACGGCCGCGTAGACCACCGCCGCCAAAAAGAACATGACCACGTTGGTCGGCGCCAGCCACAGGCGCAGCGGCTGCCCCAGCACCGTCACTGCCGCCACCAGCAGCGCACTCTGGGCGTAGCGCCGCCACGGGCGAGGCAGCCGCCACCCCCGCGCTACCCGCGCCGCTTCGGGCACCGCCTCGCCGCTGACCACGAGCACATCGATCGCGCCGCCCATGCGAATGAGTTGATCGACGACCGCGCCATGCACCAGCTCGTGCCAGCGCGAGCGCAGTGGCTTGCCGGCCAGCAGCTTGGTGATGTTGTGCGCGCGGGCGTAGTCAATGATGGCCGGGGCGACGGCGCGGCCGGGGAGGGTGACGGACTGGGCGCCCAGCTCTTCGGCCAGGTGCAGCGCCCGCGCAATGCGGTCGTGCTCGGCCGGGCTCAGGCGGGTGTGGCCGGCGGTTTCGACATACAGCGCAAACCACTCGGCGTTGAGCTCGTCGGCCAGGCGGCGGGCCGAGCGCACCAGCCGCTCGCTGAGCGGGCTGGCGCTGACGCACACTAGCAGGCGCTCGGTGGCGGGCCACGGGCCGGGGATGGCGCGCGTTTGCATGTAGGCCCGCATCTGGTCATCGACGCGCTCGGCCGCGCGACGCAGCGTGGCCTCGCGCAGGGCGGTGAGGTTGCCAGGGCGAAAGAAGCGCTCGATGGCGCGGGCGGCCTGCTCGGGCACGTAGACCTTGCCCTCCTGCAGGCGCTGGCGCAGCTCGTCGGGCGGCAGGTCGACCAGGATGATCTCGGCCGCTTCGTCGATCACATGGTCGGGCACGGTCTCATGCACGGTGACGCCGGTGATCTGAGCCACGACATCGTTGAGGCTCTCGAGGTGCTGGATGTTGAGGGCGGTGTAGACATCGATGCCGGCCGCCAGCAATTCTTCGACATCTTGATAGCGCTTGGGGTGGCGCGAGCCGGGGGCGTTGGTGTGCGCCAACTCATCTACCAGAGCCAGGCGCGGGCGGCGGGCCAGCAGCGCATCCACATCGGTCTCGCGCAAGTGGGTGCCGCGATAGTCCACGTTGCGGGTAGGCACC
>JBBRZY010000205.1:0-7705 GCA_038252885.1 Anaerolineales bacterium
AAGAGCAAGCGCATCGCGAAGCGACGTCTGAAGCAGACCGTCCGTAAGACCGCCGGGACGCCCAGCTAGTTCACGGTGGGCGCCTGCTCAGCGCCTGGCCGCCGAACATTTTGTCTCACCAAATTCAGCGGCTCCGCGGGTGCGGGGCCGCTGTTCATAAGCTCGGGGAGCTAAACGACGCCCCACTCACCGGGCGCCGCAAGTCCCGCCTAACGCGCACCGCCCCTGCAGGTTTAATGCAACGATCGCCGAAGTCAACCCAGCCGGCCGCCCGCACCCTGCAAAACTTGCGCGGCACGGGGCAGGTGTATGCAGATAAGGTGTACGTGTGTGACGTGCGCTACGGGGTGACGGTGAAACAAACGATCGTCTACGCCGGCAGTCGCTCTGGCGCGGGTGCGGTGGACATGCGCGGCACGATTGTGGTGGGGGCGGCCGATCCCAACTGGCGGCGGGGTGCGAAGCTGGTGCTGCATTTAGAAGATGGCCGCACGGCTGTGTTTGCCACGACGACCGACAAGGCCGCCACCGGCGTGTATGGCATTCAGGTCGAGACGCTGACTGATCCGCGTTAGCCGCCGGGGCCAGTTCACCCGCCGGCCGATTGTTCAAGCACCGGGCCGTACACGTCCCTACGCTGGGACATGCACGGCCCGGTGCTAAGTTTTAGACCTGAAAAGTATCGTGCCCGGCCCGCAGCAAACTGCTCACCTCAGCCGTGGCTTGGACGGTCGAGACGCCGTCGGCCGCGGCCCACTCCTGATACAAAGCTTCCGAACTCCGGCGCAGGGCCATGGTGTCGGACTCATTGAGCGGCTTCACCCAGCGGCGGCCCGTGAGATCGCGCACGACCTCGCACAGGCATTGCAGGGTGCCGGGCTTTAGTTGGCTGCGCACATCCGCCTGGCGCTTGCGAAAATCGGCGTTCATTGCCGCGGGGCGGCTGCGCAGGACCGCCCGAAAATGAGCCAGCTCATCCTGGCGGGTCAGCGCCCGCAGACCGCCAACCGCGCCGTCGTGGACCGAGATCCAGGCGGTGCTCTTGTCGCCGCTCACCTCGTAATATGTGTCAGTTTCGGACGCCGGGGAGGCTTTCGTCATTAAGCTGACGATTCGCCCAACGCCAAAGGCCGGATACACCACGCGATCATTAATTTGGAAGGTCATACGCTTCTCCTTCGTCGCCAGGGCCTGGTCACTGAAGTGCCGCATTCCGTCCGCGCCTTGTACGCCGACCGCGGCTAAAAAAAACGACCGGCAACCCATGAAGGGGTTGGCGGCTACCAGGCTGCAAAACCGTTTATTTGAATGACTCTAGTATACCCGAATTGTGGCCCGTCCGAGCGCCGCCGACTCATTCCCTTTCGATTGAGCGGGGGACGTGACGCTGCATCAGCTGCACGCGATCCTGCAAAGCGCACTGGGCTGGACCGACTCGCACCTGCACCAATTTGAGATCGCCGGCCAACGCTACGGCGACCCGCAGCGTGGCGAGTGGGGCGAGTTGGGCCTGCAGTCTGAGACGCGCTTCCAATTGAGCCAGGTCATGCCCGCCCGCGGCGCGCGCGGCGTGTACGAGTACGACTTTGGCGATAGCTGGACCCATACGCTGCAGGTGGAAAAGTTTTTGCCGCCCGAGCCGGGCGCGCGCTATCCGCGCTGTGTGACCGGGAAGGGCGCGTGCCCGCCCGAGGATGTCGGCGGCGGGTGGGGCTATCAGTCGTTCCTGGAAGCCAACGGCAATCGCCAGTACCCCGAACATGACGAGCTGCTCGCCCGAAGCCCAGTCTAACAAATACACCTGTTTCGCCGATGGACCAGCATATTTGTGCAAAAGTGCTTGACAAGTGCCCATGAATATGTTAATTTCTACAAATAGGTGAAACGTTTCATACTTTTGTTCAGGGTCCACAAGCGCCAGGCCGCATTGGTCCTGGTGGCGTCCGTAGCCTGAATCACTCACCTAGACCTCCCCCTGGATTGGGGGCTGCCGGATTTGGCCCCAACACCGACCCGGTCAGGTACCAAACACAAGTCACCGCAGCGTTTCTGGAGATTGCCGGACCACGCCGCGTCCCCGCCGGTCTGGCCAGAAGCCACTGCTCGGCCCCTGGTGGGCCCCTATGCCGTGGCCGCCCTGCTGGGGGCGCGGCAGACTGAGCCGAGATGCCTGTGCTCCGCCATTCGCTGAACGCCCTCCGCCCCGACCGCCTCCCAGCGCCCGCCCGGTCGCTGCGCGCCTGGTCCGCCCCCCATGTCTAAGAAATTCGAAAGCCGCTACGGCTATTTCTCCGACGACGGGCGCGAATACATCATCACCACGCCCTTGACGCCGCGGCCGTGGGGCAACGTCATCAGCAACGGCGATTACGGCATGATGGTGTCGCAGACCGGCTCCGGCTACAGCTGGCGCGGCAACGCCGGCCAAAACCGGATCACGCGCTCGTTTCAAGACCTAATCCGTGACAACTGGGGCAAGTACTTCTACATCCGTGACCTAGACCGCCAGGTCTTCTGGTCGGCGGCCTACAAGCCGGTCATGCATCCCTATCAGGCCTACGCGGTGGCGCACGGCCTGGGTTACTCGCGCTTCAGCCAGCGGGTGGAAGACATCACCAGCGAGCTAACGGTCTTTGTCGCGGCCAGCGATCCGGTGGAGCTGTTTCAACTGCGGCTGACCAACGCCGGCCCCACCCCGCGCCGCCTGGATGTCACTTCCTACGCCGAGTGGCTGCTGGGCTTTGCCCCCGATGAGCACCGCGAATTCCACAAGCTTTTCATCACCACTTCGGCCGACGAGGCCCACTGCGCCGTCTTGGCCCGCAAGAACCTATGGGGCTTCGCCGACGAACTGGGCCGCCATAACAACGTGGCCTGGCCCTACACCGCCTTCATGGCCGTCAGCGAGCCGCTCGTGTCGTATGACTGCGACAAAGAGTCGTTCCTGGGCCTGTACCACAACGACGACCGCCCGCAGGCCATGACCGATGCGCACTTGGCCCGCCGCACGGGCCGCTTCACCGACAGCATCGCCGCGCTGCAAGTGGCGGTGACGCTCGCGCCCGGTGAAAGCAAGACCATCGTCTTCACGCTCGGGGCGGCCGAGGAGGGTCAGGAGGAGGCCCTGACGCTGATCGAGCGCTACACGAACGTGGCGGCGGCCGCGGCCGCGCTCCAGGCGGTGCACCAGCTCTGGTCGCGCTTCGTGGATACCGAGCACGTCGAGACGCCCGACGAAGCGCTCAATTTTATGACCAATTACTGGCTCAAGTACCAGTCCATCTCGTGCCGCTTGTGGGGCAAGTCCGCGCTGTATCAGGTCTCGGCCGGCATTGGCTTCCGCGACCAGTTGCAAGACAGCCAGATCTTCCTGGTCAGTGAGCCGGACTACGCCCGCCAACAACTGCTGCTGCACGCGGCCCACCAGTTCGTCGAAGGTGATGTCTATCACTGGTGGTTTTCGATCAAGGGCGGCGGCCCGCGCACCAACTGCTCGGATGATCTGCTCTGGCTGCCCTTCATCCTGCATAGCTATCTGCAAGAGACCGCCGACGACAGCATCTTGGACGAGCAGGTGCCCTTCCTGAATGGCCCGGCTGCCAGCCTGTATGAGCACTGCACGCGCGCGATCGAGCGCTCATTCTCACGCTTCTCGCCGCGCGGCGTGCCGCTGATGGGCGACCACGATTGGAACGACGGCCTGAGCGCGGTCGGCACGCTGATGAAGGGCGAGAGCTTTTGGGTGGCCGAGTTTCTGGCCCTGATCTTGGAGAATTTCGCGCCGGTGGCCCGCCGGCGCGGGGATGAGGCGTTTGCCCAACGCTGTGAGACCGTGCGCGCCAGCGTCAGCGCCGCGCTCAACCAGTATGGCTGGGACGGCGAGTGGTATTTGCAGGCCACCACGGATGCCGGGCTGCTGTTGGGCTCGCACACGAATGCCGAAGGCCAAATCTTCCTGATGCCCAACACCTGGGCCGTCATCAGCGGCGCGGCCGACCCGGCGCGCGCGCAGATGGCGATGGCCGCGGTCACGCGCTACCTGTTGAAAGACTACGGCACGCTGCTGAACTACCCGGCCTTCACCCAGCCCCGGCCCGACGTGGGCTATGTGACCCGCTACGCCCCGGGTCTGCGCGAGAACGGCGGCGTGTACACGCACGCGGCCACCTGGTCGGTGTGGGCCTATACGCTGGCCGGCCAGCCCGACCGGGCCTATGAAGCCTACCGGCGCATTTGCCCGCCGAACCGCAGCGCCGACATTGACACCTACAAGGCCGAACCGTATGTCACCCCCGGCAACATCGACGGCCCGCTCTCCGAATACTACGGGCGCGGCGGCTGGACGTGGTACACCGGCTCGGCACAGTGGCTGCATCGCATGGCCACCCATTGGATTTTGGGCATTCGCCCGCAAGCCGATGGGCTGCTGCTCGACCCGTCTATCCCCGCCGACTGGGACGGGTTTACGGTCACGCGGCACTTTCGCGGCGCGCGCTATGAAATTGCGGTCGCCAATCCCGACCACGTCCAGCGGGGCGTGAAAACGCTGCGGGTCGATGGCCAGGCGGTGGCGGGGGCCGTCGTTCCGGTGTTCGCCGATGGGCAGACCCATCGCGTGGAAGTCATACTCGGATAGGGCAAACCGCTCTCGTCTTGGTAGGATACCCCTGTGTGAAGGAGGTGCGTCTCGGCAGCGTTGAACACCGGCCCCGACCCTTTTTCTAGCTGTGATGGACTGGAACGACACAAGGAGACAGGCAATGAAGCGTCAAGCGCAAGTATCGTCAGTATTGCTGACCGTGTTTCTAGTGGTTAGCCTGGTGGGCTGCGCGCCCGCCGCTACCAGCGCCCCCACCGCCGGCGCGGCGACCGCGGTCCCCGCCACCCAGGCGCCCGCGCCCACCGTCGCCCCGACGGACGCGCCCGCGCCGACCGAGCCCGCCGAGGCCGCGCCGATCACGCTGCGCTACGCCAACTGGAACCTGGGCACCGAAGAAGAGAACAACATGCAGCGCCAGATGGTCCAGGCTTACCTCGACCTGCACCCGAACGTGACCATCGAGTTCGTGGATATGTCGGCCGAGGGCGGCTGGGATGCCGTCCTGACCGGCTATGCCGCCAAGGGTGAGTTACCCGACGTCTTCATGGCCAACAACGTCCCGCTGTACGTGGCCAATGGCTGGCTGGCCGATCTCACTGATCTGACCGCCGCCGATGCCGATTGGACCAACGTGCCGCAGGCGCTGAAGGACGGCTATACCTACAACGGCCAGGTGCTCGGCCTGCCGGCCGCCCAGTTTGTGATGGGCTACTTCGTCAATCAAGACCTGTTTGAGGCCGCCAACCTCGACGCGCCGGCCTACGGCGTGTCGCCCGACGAGTTCTTTGCGGCCACCAAGGCGCTCAACAACGTCTCGCAGGGCGTGCTGGGCCTGGATGAGATGGAGCCGATCTTGGGCTGGTTCCCCAGCACGGTCGATAGCGACCTGAAGTATTTCAGCTATGACGGTGCGCACATGAACTACAACTCGGCCGCCTTCAAGTCGGCCATCGCGCAGCAAGAGGAATTGAAGAGCTATACCTGGCAGGGCCTCAGCGACGAGCAGAAGACCGGCTTCAAGTCGGTCGGCCCGTGGGAGCTGTTCCTCAACCAGGAAGTCGGTGTGCGCTGGGACGCCGCTTGGGCGCTGCCCGACTACATCTCGAAGGCCACATTCAACTGGGACTTCGTCGGCATCCCCGGCGGCAACCAGGCCCTGGTGGCCGACGTGATCGTGGTCTCCAAGACCGCCGCCGACACCGCGGCCGCCTACGACTTTGCCAAGTGGATGACCTTCTCGTCGGTCGCCTACGCCGCCGAAGCTGGGCTGGCCACGACCCTGGGTACCACCCCCAAGATGCCGGTGTCGGTCGATCAGGCCTCGATTGACCTGTACAAGACCTTCGTGGACAAGCCCGGCATCCTCATGGCGCTCGACAACCTGAACGACAGCCTGGTCGAGTCGCTGGCGAAGACGGTCCCCGGCTACATCAATGCGCGCTGGGAAGGCAAGCCTGGCATCGACATCGGGGCCGATCTCGATGTGAACATGGGCTACATCTTCTCGAACGCCACGGCCGGCACCTTCAAATACCAAGACTACTCGGCCCAGCTCGAAACGTTCGCCAACGGCATCCTGGATGATGCCCGCGCCGCGCTCAACAGCAACTAGCCTACTCAACCAGTGGGGCGCGGCCGAGCGGCGGGCGCCCCACTGACCTGGGCGCCCGCCGCTCGGGAGCGTACAGCGCAGCCGCCGTTCAGCCTTCAGCCCAGGTGGTTGGAGGAGTGGAGGGTTACTCCCGAATGGTCGCCGCCGCCGTCATAGCCCGGTTCGCGCTACAGTCGCCCGCAGCGAGGCCCATCCGCCTATGCCAGTGAAGTGGGTTCGGGTTCGTCGGTTTACCGCCCTGCTGCTACTGTGCGGGTTGGTGGGGCCGCCGGCCGGCCAGGCGGCACCGGCGGCCCGCGCCCGGGCAATCCCGGTAGCGCTGCCGGGGGCCGCCCCTGACTGGGGGCCCAACCTAACGCCCGCCGGCCCGGACGCCATCGAGGTGCCGGCCGACAGCTTCGGCCTGCCCCTGGCCGCCGATGAGGTCGCCGCCCAGTATGACCGGCCGAGCGTGCGGCTGCAGGCCGGCGACAGCGTTGAATTCAGCTTGAGCCTCCCGGCCGAGGGCCTGTACACCCTCGCGTTCGACCTGACCGCCGCCGGCGAGTTCATCAACGCCCCCGAAGGTCAACTGCTGATCGATGGCGCGCAGCCGCCCGAAAACCCGCAGCACCTCGTCTTCCCCGTTTTCTATCAGAACAGCGCCGACACCTTTCCACTCGACCGGTATGACAATGAAGGCCTGATCCGTCAGCAGCGGCTGGTACACTGGACCACCGCCGCCGCGCGCGATGCGGCCTTTAGCCACAAATATCCCATTCAATACCACTTGACGGCCGGCGCGCACCAGTTCAAATTCACGCTGACCGCCGAAGCCCTCTATTTGGGCAGCCTGTATCTCACGCCGTTCGCGCCGCCGCCGACCTATGCCGCCTATCAGCAGACCCTGGCCGACGCCCACGCGGCCGTGGCCCCCGCTGGCGTGCTGATCACGCTCGAAGCCGAGCACCCGGCCTACAAGAACGACACCGCCATCCGCCCGGTCAACAGCCGCAGCCTGGACGTCACGCCCTACGATACTTACCGGCTGTTGCTGAACACCCTGGGCGGCGACTCGTGGGTGCTGAGCGGCAGCGCCGTCTACTACGAGTTCGACGTGCCCGCCGACGGCCTGTACAACATCACTCTGCGGGCCAACCAGGATGGGCGCAGCAATTTCACCACCTTCCGGCGCATCACCCTCAATAATGAAGTCGTCTTTGACGAGCTGAACGAGGTCCCCTTCCGGTCCTCTTCCACCTGGCGCAACCTGCCGTTGGGCGGCGACACACCCTACCAAATCTATCTGCGCCAGGGTCGAAACGTGCTGGGGCTGGAGGCCAACGCCTCGCCCTATGCCGCGGCGATCGACAAAATCAAAAAAGTCCTGGGTGACATCAACGCGCTCTCGCTTGAGATCAAGAAACTGACCGGCAATCAGGTCGACCAGTTCAAAGAGTGGGTCATCCGCGACTACATCCCTGACATTCAGGAGCGGCTGGTGGCCATTGCCG
>JBBRZY010000206.1:0-7703 GCA_038252885.1 Anaerolineales bacterium
GGCTACGGTCACCGGCCAGGAGGGTGAGCATGGAAGAGCCGGCCGGCAGGCGCTCGAACAAGCGCCGCAGCGTCTCCGGGCTGACGGCGGCCACCCCGCCCGGTTGGTGCAGTTCTAGCAGCGCCAGCACCTGCGGCCGGCCAAAGCGCCGCAGCTCGCCCACCACCGCGCCGCGCACCTCGGGCGGGTAGCGGTAGGCATGGCCGCGCACTTCAAAGTAGTCGGCCAGGGCGTGCACGATCTGAGCCCGCAGCGGCAGGTCGGGCTCGTCGACGCGCGCGGCCAGCAGGTGCAGCGTTAGGGCCGAAGTGCGCGCCGGCTCGGAGCCGCACAGGATGGCTAGGCCGCGCCGGCGCTCCTCGACGTGGGGCGAGACGAACATCTCGCCCGCCGTCCACGGATCGACGGAGGGCACGGTGCGCGGGCTCAGCCGAGCCTGCAAGGGGCTGGCCGTGGCGCTATAGCGGACGCGGGAGCGAGGGCGTGGCACGCGGCTACTTACCGGCCTTGGAAGACTTGCGCGCCGGCTGCTTAGTGGCCCTCTTGGCCGCCGCTTTCTTCGCAGATTTTTTGGGGGTGACTTTCTTGGCCACCTGCTTGGGGGCCGCTTTCTTCGCGGGCTTGGCAACTTTCTTGGCTGACTTCTTCGGCGCAGACTTCTTGGCGGGCGGGGCGTCGGGCGCGCGCACGGCGGCCAGCGCCTTGCGCAAACCGGCCTCGATGTTGCTGCCCAGGGCCACGCGCAGGGCGCGGCGCTTATGCGTCAGCAGCGCTTCGTAGTCGCCCAGCGCTTGGGCCTGCTTGAGCACGCTAAAGGTGTAGGCCTCGCCGGGGACGGCGGCGTCAACCGGGTCGGCGGCGGTGAACTGCACAAAGACGCCGGTGTTCTGGCCGCCCTTGTGCAGTTGGCCGGTGGAGTGCAAAAAGCGCGGGCCATAGCCCAGGGTGGTCGCCGCGCCGAAGCGGTCGCGGATGGCGGCTTGCAGGTCGCGCAGCAGCTTCTCGCGCGCGGGCGTGCGGGTGAGGTAGGCGCTCAGCACCACAAAGTCGCCGCGCTTGGCGCGCTTGAGATGCTTGACCAGCTTGGCCGGGAAGTCCGGCGCGGCGGCGCTCAGGGCATCGCCCTTGTCGGGCAGCGCACCCTGCTCGGCGTGGGCCTTCAGCAGCCGCACGGTGTTGTCCTTGCTCTCCTGCACGTTGGGCTGGTCGAACGGGTCAATCGCCAGCAGGAAGCCGGCCGCCGCCGTGGCGATCTCCCACTTGAGGAACTCGCCGCCCAGCGCGTACACATCCGGCAGGCGCACTTCGATCACCGGCTGCTTGGCGGCCACCAGCGCGGCCACGGCCTTGTCGGTGGCGTTGGCGCGCGCGCCGTCGAGCTTGAGGTAGACAAACACCCGGTCGCGCCCGCGCTTGTAAGCGTCGGGGCCGGCCAGCCGTTCGCCCTCCACCGGCAGGATGCCTTTGCCCTCTTTGCCGGTGCTCTCGGCGATGAGCTGCTCGGTCCAGTAGCCGACGGTGTTCAACTGCGCGGCGGTGATGAAAGTGAGCTTGTCACGGCCGGCCGGCGCCAGCGCCCCCAGCGCCGCGCCTAGCGCCAGGCCGGGGTTCTGCGCGGGCGGCACCAGGCCGGCGCAAGCCTGGGCCATGCGGGCCGCGCCGTCCAGCAGGCGGGCCACGTCCAGGCCCATCAGCGCGGCCGGCACCAGCCCGAAGAACGACAGGGCCGAATAGCGCCCGCCGATCTCGGGCGGGTTGAGGAACACGTGCCGGAAGCGGTGCTCGGTGGCGGTGCGCTCCATGGCGGTGTTGGGGTCGGTGATGGCGATGAAGTTGTCACCGGCCTGGTCACCCTTGAGGGCCTTGACCTTCTCCCAGAAGTATTTGAAGAAGGCGTTCGGCTCGGTGGTCGAGCCGGACTTGGAGGCGATGATGTAGAGCGTGTGGGCCGGGTCGCTGCGCTGCTCGGCGGCCAGCACGGCGGCCGGGTCGGTCGAGTCGAGCACGGCCAGGTCGAGCGCGCCGGGGGCCAGGCCAAACGTCTCACGCAGCACTTCGGGCGCGAGCGACGAGCCGCCCATGCCGCACAGCAGGGCGTGGGTCAGGCCGGCGCGCTGGGCCTCCTGCGCGAAGCCCTCCATCTCGCCGAGGCGGGCCTGCATGGTCGTGAACACGTCCAGCCAACCCAGGCGGATTTTGATCTCGGACTGGTGAGCGGCGTCGTTCGGCTTCCAGAGGGTCGGGTCCTTCTTCCACAGCCGCTTGCCGAAGTCGGCTTTGGCCAGCGCGTCTTGCGCGGCGGTGACGGCGAGGCGCAGCGGCCCGGCCGGGAGCGTAATGGTCTGGCGGTCGCTGGTCAGCACGGCCTCGCGCCGCGCCGCCACCACGCTCAGCAGCGTCTCGAACGACTTGGCGAACGAGGCCACGCCATCGAGCTCCAGCTTGGTCGTGACCGCGTCCATTTGGATGCCGAACTCCTCAAGCTGTTCGATCACCTGGGCGGCCTGGTCCAGATTTTCGCCCAGCCGCGCCGCCGGCCTGCCGTGGTCCTTGTAGGCCACGATCGTCGCGGGCGGCATGGTGTCCACCGTGTCTGGCCCAAGCAGCGCTTCGATGTAATACACATCCGGGTAGGCCGGGTTCTTGGTCGAGGTGCTGGCCCACAGCGGGCGCTGGAGCCGCGCGCCGTGCGCCGCCAACGCCTGGAAGCGGTCGCCGCCGAAGCGTTCGCGGAAGCGGCCATAGGCCAGCTTGGCGTTGGCGATGGCGGCCTGCCCGCGCAGCGCCAGCAGCGGCTTGGCCTCCGGCGTCTTCTCGCCGCCGAGTGCCTTGATGCTCTCGTCGAGTTGCTTGTCTACCAGCCCATCCACCCGGCTGACAAAGAAGCTAGCGACCGAGGCCAGCGTGTTGATCGGTTGGCCGGCCGCGAGACGCCGCTCCAGGCCCTTGAGGTAGGCTTCCATGACGGCTTCGTAGCGCGCCAGCGAAAAGATCAGCGTGACGTTGATGTTGATACCGTCGGCGATGGATTGCTCAATGGCCGGCAGCCCTTCGAGCGTGGCCGGGATCTTGACCATCAGGTTGGGGCGATTGACCGCCACCCACAGCCGTTGGGCCTCGGCGATGGTGGCGGCGGTGTCGTTGGCGAAGTTGGGGCCGACCTCAATGCTGACGTAGCCATCCACGCCTTGCGTGCGCGCAAAGACCGGCTTGAACACGTCGGCGGCGGCCTGAATGTCCTCAATCGACAGGTTGTCGAAAATCTCGGCCGGGTTCTTACCGGCGCGGGCCAGGGCGGCGATGGTCTCGTCGTAATCACTGCTGCCGGCGATGGCCTGCTCGAAGATGGTGGGGTTGGAGGTCAGGCCGGTGATGTCGCCGTCTGCGACCATCTTGGCCAGCTTGCCGCTGGTGAGCAGCTCGCGCCGGATGTTGTCATGCCAGGGCGACTGGCCGAGGGATTGCATTTCAACCAGAGGGTTTTTTGCCATACCAAACTCCTACGTTAACAGTGGAATACTCGCGCCCACGACCCTATGATAGCCGGGTCAGAGACAGGTAACAAACGCGCTCACTTCACCGACTGGGCGTGCGCGGCGCGCTCGAGGGCGATGACCTTCGCCAGGCGGCGCACATGGCGCTCGCCCTGCGAAAACGTCGCGCCCAAGAAGGCGCGCACCAACTCGGGGATCAACTCTGGCCCGATGATGCGCGCCCCCAGGCAGAGCACGTTCATGTCGTCGTGCTCCACACCCTGGTGAGCCGAGTACGTGTCGTGGCAGATCGCGCCGCGCAGCCCGGTCATCTTGTTGACCGCCACGCACGCCCCCACTCCGCTGCCGCACAGCAAAATACCGCGCTCGGCGCGCTTCTGCTGAATGGCCTCGCCGATGGCCTGGGCGTAGTCGGGGTAGTCCACCGCGTCGGTCGAGAACGTGCCCAGGTCGAGCGGCTCGTGCCCGGCGGCGCGCACCACCTCGATCACCTTGGCCTTGAGTGGAAAGCCCCCGTGGTCGGCGGCGACGGCGACGATCATGGCCGGTCTTTCAGCAATTCCAGCGCCCGCGCCACCACGTTGTCGGCTGTGAAGCCGAACTCTTGCATAATGCGCGGGGCCGGGGCCGACGCGCCGTAGTGGTCGAGCGTCAGCAGCGCGCCAGACTCACCCACCCAGCGGTGCCAGCCCTGGCTCACGCCCGTCTCCACCGCCAGCCGCGCGGTGACGTTGGGCGGCAGCACGCTGGCGCGATAGGCGGCCGGCTGCTCCTCGAACAGCTCCCAGCACGGCATCGAGACCAGCCGCACGCGCAGCCCGCGCCCGGCCAGGGTCTTCTCGGCCGCCACGATGTGCTGCACCTCGGAGCCGGTCGCCATCAGAATCAGCTGCGGGTCAGTCACTTGCGGGTTGAGCACATACGCGCCCTGCCGCAGCCCTGCGGCCGAGGCCAGCACGGCGCGGTCGAGCGTGGGCACGTTCTGGCGTGTGAGCGCAAACACGGTCGGGCGGTGGCGGTTTTCAATCGCCACCTGCCAGGCCCAGGCCACTTCGTTGGCGTCGGCTGGGCGAATGAAGAGCAGGTGCGGGATGGCGCGCAGGGCGGCGTAGTGCTCCACCGCCTGGTGCGTGGGGCCGTCCTCGCCCAGGCCGATGCTGTCGTGCGTGAAGACCCAGACCGAGCCGATTTGCATAATGGCCGACAGCCGGATGGTGGGCCGCATGTAGTCCGAGAAGACCAGGAAGGTGGCACCGTAGGGGATGAAGCCGCCGTGCACCGCCAGGCCGTTGACGATGGCGCCCATGCCGTGCTCACGCACGCCGAAGTGCAGGTTGCGACCGGCATAGCTCCACGGCCCGCCGGACAAGCCTTGCGCGTCCTGGGCCGAGGCCAGCGGGCTTTCAAAGTCGCCTGCGCCCTTGATGACAGTGAAGGTCGAGGGGTTGAGGTCGGCCGAGCCGCCCATCAACTCAGGCAGCTTGGCGCCCAGGGCTTGCAGCACCGCCTCGCCCGCCTTGCGCGTGGCCAGGCCCTTGGCGTCGGCCGGGAAGACTGGCAGGTCTTGGTCCCAGCCAGCCGGCAGCTCCCCCGCCATCCGGCGCTGGTACTCGGCCGCCGGTTCGGGGAAGGCGGCGGTGTAGGCCGACAGCCGCGCGGTCCAGGCGGACTCGGCCATGCTGCCGTTCGCCAGCGCCTCGCGGAAGTGCTCCAGCGCCTCGCCGGGGAGGGTGAACATCTGGTCCGCGTCTTCCGGCCAGCCCAGGTTGTGCTTGGCGGCCTTAAGCTCGTCCGGGCCGAGCGGGTTGCCGTGGACTTCGGAGGTGCCTTCTTTGTTCGGCGCGCCGTAGCCAATGATGGTGCGCACGGCGATGATGGACGGCTGGTCGGTGGCGGATTGCGCGGCGCTGAGGGCGGCGTCAATCGCGTCCAGGTCGTTGCCATCGGTGACGCGTTGGGTGTGCCAGCCATAGGCGGCGAAACGCCCGAGCACGTCTTCGTCAAACGCCAGCGAGGTGGTGCCGGCCAGCGAGATGTGGTTGTCGTCGTAGAGCACGATGAGCTTGCCCAGGTGCAGATGCCCAGCCAGCGAGCAGGCCTCCGAAGCCACGCCTTCCATCAGGTCACCGTCGGTGGCGATGACGTAGGTGTAGTGATTGACGAGCGTGTGCCCCGGCTGGTTGTAGCGCGCGGCCAAGTGCGCCTCGCCGATGGCCATGCCCACGGCGTTCGAGATGCCCTGCCCCAGCGGGCCGGTGGTGGTCTCGACGCCGGGCGTCAGGTGGCTCTCCGGGTGGCCGGGCGTCAGGCTGCCCCACTGGCGGAAGCTCTTAATGTCATCGAGTGAGAGCGGGTAGCCGGCCAGGTGCAGCAGCGAGTAGAGCAGCATCGAGCCGTGCCCGCCCGACAGCACGAACCGGTCGCGGTCAGCCCACTTGGGGTTGGCTGGGTTGTGCTTAAGATAGCGCGTCCACAGCACGTAGGCCATGGCTGCCGCGCCCATTGGCAGGCCCGGATGGCCGGAATTGGCCTTCTGCACGCCGTCGGCGGACAGGAATCGGATGGTGTTGATGCTGAGGGTGTCGAGGGGGGTCGCAGGCATACCAGCTCCAGGGGGGATCGGATAGTTGAGTTAGGTTGAATCTACTGCGTTAGGGCAGGAACGTCAAACCCGACGGAAAGAAAAAAGAAAGAGAAAGAGAAAAAGGGTTTGACCGCCGGTTGGGTAGTGGCTGGCTATGCGCAAAACCAACCTTCTGACTCTGGCAGAGCCGTCTAGCTGCCTCGGCCCCATTCGTGTAATTCGTGTAATTGGTGGCCAATGGTTTTCCTCTTCTCTCCCCAACGGTATAATCACCGCATCTCCCGCACCGAAAGGCCCCACCAATACCATGCCTGACCAACTGACGACCCTCAAAGCGCGCCTGGCCGAGATCGAGGACGTGGACAGCGCCGCCGCCATCCTTGAGTGGGACCAACTGGTGATGATGCCGCCGGCCGGGGGCGCGGGGCGCTCGTATCAGTACGCCACGCTCCAAAAGCTGATGCACGAGCTGTACATCACCGACGAGATGGGGCGGCTGATCTCGGACCTGAGCGCCGCGTACACCGACGCCCCGGCCGATGACGACGATGCCGCGCTGGTGCGCGTCGCGGCCCGCTACTACAAATACAAGACTCAAATTCCGGCCGCGCTGGTGGCCGAGATGTACCAGGCCACCGCGCTCGGGCAGGAGGTGTGGTCGCGCGCCCGCGCCAACAACGACTTCGCCGCCTTCCTGCCGCAATTAGAGCGCATCTTCGATCTCAAGCGCCAGGTGGCCGCCTGCTTCCCAAACACCGAGTCGCCCTACGACGCGCTGCTAGATGAGTATGAGCCAGGCATGAAGTCCAGCGACGTGCGCGCGACCTTCGCCGAGCTCAAGGCCGAGCTGGTGCCGCTGGTGGCCGCCATTGCCGCGCGCCCGCCCCTGGACGACAGCGTGCTGCGCCGCGACTACGACACCAAGCAGCAGTTGGCCGTGGCCGAGCAGGTGCTCAAGACCTTCGGCTTCGACTTCGACGCTGGACGGCAGGATTTGTCGGTACACCCGTTCTGCACCGGCCTGGGCCCGCGCGACGTGCGCGTGACCACCCGCCTGGACCGCAACTTCCTCTCGATGTGCCTGATGGGCTCGATGCACGAGTGCGGCCACGCGTTGTACGAGTTGGGCTGGCCGGAGAAGTTTGCGCGCTCGCCGTTGGCCCACAGCGCCTCGCTCGGCTTCCACGAGTCGCAGAGCCGGCTGTGGGAAAACCTGGTGGGCCGCAGCCGCAGCTTCTGGAACCACTTCTTCCCGACCCTGCAAGCCGCCTTCCCCGCCAGCTTGGGCGACGCCAACGCCGAGTTGGTCTACCGGGCCGTCAACCGCGTGCAGCCGAGCTTCATCCGCGTGGAAGCCGACGAGGTGACCTACAACCTGCACACTATGCTGCGCTTCGAGCTGGAAGTGGACTTGCTGGAAGGCCGGCTGGCGGCGCGCGACGCGCCCGCCGCCTGGAACGCCAAGGTCAAGGAGTATCTCGGGCTGGACGTGCCAAGCGACAGGCTGGGCGTGCTGCAAGACACGCACTGGGCGGGCGGGCTGATCGCCTACTTCCCTACCTACACGCTGGGCAACCTGGCCTCGGTGCAGTTGTTTGAGCAGGCTGTGAGCGACAACCCCGCCA
>JBBRZY010000207.1:0-7675 GCA_038252885.1 Anaerolineales bacterium
CCCCGCCCGGCTTGCGGCTGCCGAGCTACAGCGTGGACGCGGCTTGCAGCGGCAGCCCCGGCCCGCTGGAGTATCGCGGCGTAGACAACGCCACGCGCCAGGAGATTTTTCTGCGCGGGCCGTATGCGCGCGGCACCAATAACGTCGGCGAGTTCCTGGCGATTGTGTACGCGCTGCAACTGATTAGGGCCGCCGGCAGCGCCGCTGCGGTGTACTCCGACAGCCAGGTGGCGCTGGGCTGGGTGCGCGCTAAGACCTGCCGCACCGACCTCACGCCCGGCCCGCGCAACGCCGCGTTGTTCGCCGAAATTCGGCAGGCCGAGGCGTGGCTGGCGGCGCAGTCGGCCATCGCCCCGATCCTCAAGTGGGCCACGCCCGTCTGGGGTGAGAACCCCGCCGACTTCGGCCGCAAGTAGGCGCGCGCCACGCGGCCGCCGCACTGTACAATCTACCCACCATGTATGCCGACGTCGTCATCAACGTGCCGCACCTCACGACGAGCTATTGCTACGCCATCCCCGACGCGCTGGAAGGTAAGGTCGCGCCGGGGCATCTCGTCACCGTGCCGTTCGGCGGGCGGCGGGCGCAGGGCATTGTGCTGCAACTGCTGACCGAGGCGGCCGTCAGCCGCGTCAGCGACATCGAAGACCTGGTGGACCCCGACCCGGTGCTCACCTCGGCCCAACTGGCGCTGGGCCTGTGGATCGCCGACACCTACCTGGCCGCGCGCATTGACTGCCTGACGATGATGCTGCCGCCTGGCCTGGCCAAGCGGGCCGACACGCTCTACACCCTCAACGTGCCCGAAGCGCAGTTGACGCGGGTGATGCCGCCCCTTCAACAAGAATTGATTGACGTGCTGGCCGAGCGCGGCCCCTTGCGCGGCCGGCAACTCGACCGGGCGCTGCCGCACAACTGGCGCCCCGCCGCCGAAGCGCTGAGCAAGCGCGGGCTGCTGCTGCGCCAGAGCGTGCTCGACCCGCCGACCGTACGCGCCAAGCATGTGCGCACCGCGCGCCTGGCCGTCAGCCTGACCGCGCTGGCGGCGGCCCGCCCGCACCTCTCGAAGGCCGCCACCAAAGCCGCCCGCCTGAACGCCGTGCTCGACTTCCTGGCCAACGATTTCGACCCGGTGGAGGTCAGTTGGGTCTATGCCGAGACCGGCGCGAAGCTGCAAGACCTGAAAGACCTGGCCGAGATGGGCCTGGTAGATTTGGGCGAGGCCGAGGTCTGGCGCGACTCGCTGGCCGGCAAGGAGTTTGTGCCGTATGAAGCGCCCGAACTGACGCCCGACCAGGCGCGCGTGTGGGAGCAGTTGGATGGCGTGATCGCGGCCGGCGCGCGCAACGGCCCGCCGCTCCCGCTGCTGCTGCACGGCGTGACCGGCTCGGGCAAGACCGAAATTTATTTACGCGCCCTGGCCGCCACGCTGGCGCAGGGTAAACGCGCTTTGGTGCTGGTGCCGGAGATCGCGCTGACGCCGCAGACGGTGCGGCGCTTTGCCGCGCGCTTTCCGGGCCGGGTGGCGGTGTGGCACAGCGAGTTGGGCGAGGGCGAGCGCTACGACACCTGGCGGCGCGCGCGGCAAGGCCTGGTGGAGGTCGTCATTGGGGCGCGCAGTGCGCTGTTCGCGCCGCTGCCCAACTTGGGGCTGATCATCCTGGACGAAGAGCACGACGAGGCCTACAAGCAAGACCCGCCCTTCGCCGTCTCGTATCACGCCCGCGACGCCGCGGTGGAGTACGCGCGCCGGCTGGGCGCAGTGTGCGTGCTGGGCTCGGCCACGCCTGACCTCATCAGCTACTACCGCACGCGCCAGGGTCAGTACGGCCTGCTCGAACTGCCGCTGCGCATCATGGGCCACGCCCGCCGCTTGCAGGAGCAGGCCGAGCGCCTGCATGTGACCTCGCGCTATCACGCCGTGGCTGAGGGCGGGCGCGAGGCGCAGACGATTGACCTGCCGCCGGTGGAGATCGTGGACCTGCGGCAAGAGCTGCGGGCCGGCAACACCAGCATCTTCAGCCGCCGCCTGCAAACGGCCATGAAAGAAACGCTGGCGCGCGGGGAGCAGGCCATCCTGTTCCTCAACCGGCGCGGCACGGCCACGTTTGTGTTTTGCCGCGACTGCGGCGAGGCGCTCAAGTGCGACAACTGCGACATGCCGCTGACTTACCACAGCGCTCAGGCCGGCAGCCTACCGCAGTTGGTGTGCCACCACTGCAACTATCGCCGCGCCCAGCCCGAGCGCTGCCCCAACTGCGGCAGCAAGCGCATTAAGTACTTCGGCTCTGGCACCGAGCGCGTGGAGGAGGCCGTGCACGCGCTGTTCCCCGGTGCGCGCACGCTGCGCTGGGACCGTGATGTGACGCGCTTTAAGGGCGCGCACGAGCTGATCTTGACGCAGTTCAGCAGCCACCAGGCCGATGTGCTGATCGGCACGCAGATGATCGCCAAGGGGCTTGACCTGCCGCTGGTGACGCTGGTGGGCGTGATCTCGGGTGATGTGGGGCTGGGGCTGCCCGACTACCGCGCCACCGAGCGCACGTTTCAGGTGCTGACGCAGGTGGCCGGGCGCGCCGGGCGCGGCTTGCTGGGCGGGCAGGTGGTGCTGCAGACTTACAACCCGGAGCACTACGTCATCCGCGCCGCCGCCACGCACAACTACGCCGAGTTCTACGCGCGTGAATTGCGCTATCGCAAAGAGTTGGGCTACCCGCCCTTCCGGCGCGTGTTGCGGCTGATCTACCGCCACGCCGACGCGGGCAAGGCCGAGAGCGAAGCGCGGGTGGTGGTCAAGCAGCTCGAAGCCTATATCAAGACCGCCCGCCCGCCGGCCACCGACATCGTCGGCCCGGCGCCGTGCTTCTTCGGCAAGATCGCGGGCGAGAGCCGCTGGCATATCATCGTGCGCAGCCCCGACCCGGCTGCCCTGGCGCGCGGCCTGACGCTGAAGGGCTGGCACATTGACGTGGACCCGGTGAGTTTGTTGTAAGGGTAAAAGCAAAGGCAAGGAAAAAGAAAGAGATGCTTCGCTAAGAAAAAGGGAGGGCCGACGGGTGGGTCGGGGCGAAGGTCAGGAGTGACTGGCGCGCGGTGGGCGAGGCAACAGGTGCCTTGCCCACCGCGTTGGTTAAGCGGCTAGCGGAGGACCAGCGGGAGGTACAGGAACCACACCGGCGCAGCGGCTTCGTATGCGCCGATGTCGCAGACCGCGCCGAGGACGGTGTCGCCATCAATCGGGCGGGTGACGCCGCGCTGATCGCGGTTGTTCACCAGCGGACCGGCGCAGGTGGCGGCGTGGCCGGCGTCGCGCGCGGGGCTGAGGTTAAGCAGCGCGTGGGTAAAGTTGAGGCCGGGGGCGTTGAGGGCCAGCGGCGCGAGCAGCGCGTCGGCAGTGGTGAAGCCGGCCGTGGGGCCGGCCGTGGCGCAGGTAAGGCCGGGGAACTCCAGATTGTTGCTGCCGGCGTCAATCTGCCCGGCGCAGGTGGCTACGCCGTTGTTGCTAAAGAGGGTGTTGGTCACGCCCACTGTGGCGGCCGGGTTCGCATATAGCCCGCCGCCGCTGGGGGCGGTGTTGTCGGCCACGGTCACATTCAGCAGGCGGGCGGCGCTCGTGCCGTTTAGGAACAAGCCGCCGCCCAGGCCCGTAGCTTGGTTACCGCTAAAAGTGCTGTTCGCCACGCTGCTCGGGCCGAAGCCCGCCAGCCCGCCGCCGTCGCCGGTGCTGGTATTGCCGCTGAACTCACTGCTGGTCAGGGTCAGCGCACTGTTGGCATACAGCCCGCCGCCGACGCACAGGGCCTGGTTACAGGCGTTGCCCTGAAAGCGGCCATTGGTGAGTGTGACTGCACCGCTGACCCAGGCCCCGCCGCCGTCGCTGAAACTGGTATTGCTGATGAGCTGAGTGCCGGTCAGAGTCAGCGTGTTGCCGGCAAACAGCCCGCCGCCCTGGCAGATGATTTGGGTGCAGGTGTTGCGCTCGAAACTGCCATTGGTCAGGCTGAGGGCGCCGAGCACAAAAGCCCCGCCGCCGTAGTTGGTGCTGGTGTTGGAGATGAACTCGGTGCCGGTCAGGGTGAGCGTGCTAGCGGTGTACAGTCCGCCGCCAGCGCACGACCCCACGGTGCAGGCGTTGCCCTGGAAGCGGCCGTTGGTGAGCATGACCGCGCCGCTGGCATAGGCCCCGCCGCCGTTGGTGCTGCTGGTGTTGCTGAGGAACTGGGTGCCGGTCAGGGTCAGGGTGCTGGCGGTATACAACCCGCCGCCTTTGCAACTGGCCGCAGTGCAGGCGTTGCCGTCGAAGCGGCCATTGGTCAGCGTGACCGCGCCGTCGGCATACGCGCCGCCGCCGTGGCCGAGGCTGGTGTTGGAGATGAACTCGGTGCTGGTCAGGGTGAGGGTGCTAAGGGCAAACAGCCCAGCGCCGTCGCAGCTGGACGCGGTGCAGGTGTTGCCCTGGAAGCGGCCGCCCGTCAGCGCGGCCGCGCCGGTGGCATAGGCGCCGCCGCCGTGGCTGGTGCTGGTGTTGGAGATGAACTCGGTGCCGGTCAGGGTCAGCGCGCTATAAGCAAACAGCCCGCCGCCATAGCAGTTGGTGGCGCAGGTGTTGCCCTGGAAGCGGCCGCCCGTCAGCGTGGCCGCATCGAAAACAATCGCCCCGCCGCCGTAGCTGGTGCTGGTGTTGCTGATGAACTCGGTGTCGGTCAGGCTCAGCGTGCTAAAGGCGTATAGCCCGCCGCCAAAGCAGTTGGCCTGGATGCAGGCGTTGCGCTCGAAGCGGCCACCCGTCAGCGTGACCGCGCCCTTGGCGTAGGCCCCGGCGCCGTTGCTGGTGCTGGTGTTGCTGAGGAACTCGGTGCCGGACAGGCTCAGCGTGCTAAAGGCGTATAGCCCGCCGCCATAGCAGGTGGCCTGGCAGACGTTGCGCTCGAAGCGGCCCCCGGACAGCGTGGCCGCGCCCGTGACATACGCTCCACCGCCGCCGAACCCGATGACGGCGTTGGAGATGAACTCGGTGCCGGTCAGGGTCAAGCTGCTCAAAGCAAATAGCCCGCCGCCCAGGCAGGCGGAGGTGCAGGTGTTGCCTTGGAATAGGCCGTTGGTCAGCGTGACCGCGCCGGTGGTATACGCCCCGCCGCCATTGGTGCTGCTGGTGTTGCTGAGGAACTGGGTGCCGGTCAGGGTCAGGGTGCTGGCGGCATACGCCCCGCCGCCGCTGCCGGTGGCCGTGCTGCTGAGCACACTCACCTGGCTGAGCACCAGCGGGCTGGCAGCGTCGGCATAGAGGGCGCCGCCCTGGGCCGCCGCGCCGCGCTGCACGATCAGCGCCGTCAGGGTGACGGGACCGCCGGCGGCCACGTTAAAGAGACGGCTGCTGTTGTTGCCGTCCACCCGCACGCCCGGCGCGCCGCTGGCGTCAATCGTCAGGGTCTGGGTTACTGCGATCTCACTGCTCAGGAGGATGAGTCCGCTGGATAGTGCGCTGCTGAAAGTCACCGTGCCGCCCACTGGGGCGCAGGCCACCGCGTCGCGCAGGCTGCCGTAGCCGGAGTTGGCGGTGCTGGTCACGACCGTGGTGCACGCGGGCAGTGGTCCGGCTGGAGCCAGCGGCGCGGCCAAGGCGTGGGAGGCTTGGGTGGTGTGGGAGGCCGGCGCGGCCAAGGCTGGGGCGACGGCTGGCTGGACGAACATAGCCAGCACCAGCGCGGCAGTGCTGAGGGTGCGGGCGAGGCCAATTCGGGAGCGGTGGTAGTGGAGCAGCGGCATGGGGCCTCTCCAGTGTTTGAAAAGTGGTCTGACGGCGCGCCCTTGTGTTCAACCCTGACGATAATATTCGCCACGGCCGCGCCGCCGCTCCTGGCAGTATAGCGATGGGCTTCGCAGAGTCAATCCGCGGCCGGCGTCGGGGGCGAGGCCACGGTCGGCGGGCTGCACTGACCCAAAAGCTCCGTAATCTTGCGCAAACCTAAGTTGACAAAAGAGTTTCCCGGCGTTAACTTGGTTTGATTGCGGAGAATTTCACTTGAATAGCACCACTAAATCCGACTGGCTCAACCTGAGCGCCGCCGCCGCGCTGCTGGGCGTGCACCCCTCCACCCTGCGCGCTTGGTCCGACCGGGGCGACATCCCCACCCACCGCACGCCCGGCAAGCATCGCCGCTTCCGCCGCGCCGATGTGGAGACCTGGGCCGCCTCCCGGCGCGAGGCCTTCACCTCGCCGGGCCAACTCATCATCGAGAACGTGCTGGGGCGCACGCGGCTGCAAATGGCCGAGGGCCGGCTCTCGACCGCCTCGTGGTATCAGCGCCTCGACGAGCAGCGCCGCCGCGACCTGCGCGAGACGGGCCGCAGTCAGTTGCGCTTGCTGCTCGGCTTCCTGGCTGAAGATGGCTCGGACCTGCCGCCCGAGGTGGTGACCGTCGGCGAGACTTACGAGCGCCTGGGCCGCGAGGCCGGACTGTCGCTCTCCGAGACGGTCGGCATCTTCCTCTACTTCCGCGACTTCCTGTACGACAGCGTGGTGGATGTGTACCAGGCCTCCGGCCAGCGCGCCGCGCGCGAGTGGGCGAATATGCATCGACGCATCGCGGCGTTTACGAACGCGGTGCTGCTGGCGCTGGTGGATGCTTACGAGCGGGCACGGAAGTAAAGGCAAAAGCCAGGGCAAAGAAAGAGAAAGAGAAAAAGGGGACGACTCGCGGGAGGCTGAAGTCGAGTGATATGTGGCTACCGCACTGCGCCCTTGAGTCCCCCGAGTCCCTTTGGTCCCCTGAGTCCCTCGCGAAGCATCCCCAGCCCTATACCCTGCTTCCGCGCCACCCTTCCGGTTTTCCTGCCGACGTGCATCTAATCTGCTAGTGAACCAACTCGCCTCACCCGCCCTGCTGGCCCGCTGCCAGGCCGGCGACGACCTGGCCATCGCCGAGCTGGTGGCGGCTTATCGCCCCGCCCTCTTTCGGCTGGCACTGTCGATCCTTGACGATCCGGCCGAAGCCGATGAGGCCGCGCAGGATGCTTTTGTGCGCGCTCTGGCGGCACTCGGCCGCTACCGAGGTGAGGCCGCCTTCACCACCTGGCTGTACGCCATCGCCGTGAACGTCTGCCGGGGGCGGCTGCGGCGGCGCGGCGCGCGTGAGCGGCTGACGCACACGCTGGCGAAGCTGCTGCCGTTCGTCGCGCCCGCCCGCCCCCGAGGCCTACGCCATCCAGGCCGAGGGCCGCGCTGCCGTGGGGGCCGCCATCGCGGCGCTGCCCGAGCCGCAGCGGCTGGTGGTCGTGCTGCGCTATTACCACGACCTGCGCCTGGCCGACATCGCGCAGGTGTTGGGGATCAGCGAGCGCACGGTTCACAACCGGCTGCACGCCGCGCACACGCACTTGCGCGGCCGCTTACAGGAAGCGGGTGACGCTCTATGACTGCCAACGCTGAGATGCCCCACGCGCAAGCCCGCGTCTTTTTGCACACCGGCCGCCGCCAGCTGAGCGGCTCGGAGGCCAAGCAGCTCGATGCGCACCTGGCTGCCTGCGCCGCGTGCCGCGCCTACGCCGCTTATCTGCCCACCGTCGAGCCACAACTGACGCAGGCTATGCACGTCCGCTGGGACGCCGCGCAGCCCATGCTATCGGACCGCGAGTTCGCCGAGCGGGTGCGCGCTCGCACCGGCCAGACACGCCC
>JBBRZY010000208.1:0-7648 GCA_038252885.1 Anaerolineales bacterium
AGCGGAAGCCTAGTCCATCATCCGACAACCCCCTCGCTACCCACCGAACGCGCGACTGCCACAATGCCGCGCTAAAACTCCTTAGACCCCCTATACCCCTTCCACACACCTGCTCTGAAATTACACTAGACCCCTTTGCACCCCTACCCTGAAATTACACTAGACCCGCCGGCGTCGGGCATCTGGCTGCGGGTCACGTGCTGGCGCTTGGCCCACCACAGCGCCGCCAATTCGACACCGGTGTAGACCATCCCACCCCACGCCAGGCCAAAGGCCGTTCCGCCCAGAATGTCGGTGGGATAATGCGACCCCAAATACACCCGGCTGTAGCCGACGACCAGGATGAGGCCCACTGTGCAGGCGGCGGCCATCCAGCGCCAGACTGCCGTTTTCAAATTCGGCAGCAGCCAATACAAAATCAAGCCGAACAATAGCACCATCCGGATCGCATGGCCGCTGGGGAAGCCGGCGCCCGCCACCGTTTCCAGTGGGTCGCTAAACGTCGGGCGGGGACGCGCTACAAGGCCCGTCAGCACCTGGAACCAGACGTTGCCGCCGATGACGCCGATGAGTGCCATTAAGAAGGCCGCCCAGCGCCGCAACAGCAGCGTCACGACCAGCAACCCGATACTCAGGTAGATCGCGTAAGTGTGGCCGAGTTGCCCCAAGAAGCGCATCACGCCCACCATAAAAGCGCTGTCATGCGTCGCGCTGGTGTGCAGTGACTGAACGACACCCTGGTCCCACCCGACCAGCGGGCCATTTGTGAGCACGTTGAGTGCCAGCAATGCGAAAACCACCCCCCCACTCACCAGCAGCGCCAGCCCAATGACTGGGTAGCGCCAAAGCAGATAGCGGTAGCCATTGGCTTCAGTCGGCGTGCGCCCGCTTGTTTTTGATGTTGGTGTCGTCATAGTCTGTCCCTCGCGGCGCTAGTTTGGCTCGCCCCTGCTGATCTTGCTCCACTTGGCGCACGCCGCTGAGAAAACGCCGAACATGATCAAGCCCAGCGCCACCAAACCCAGCAGAATGCCGCCGAAGACCGAATGCGCCAGCGTCGCCAGTGCGCCGTCAAAGGTCGGGTCGGCCTGCGCGCCGCCCGCAAACACTGTTTGGAGACCCAACATGCCGACCGTCACGAACACTAGACTGCGCGCGCCGTAGCCGAAGCGGCCCAGCCAGGTGACCGCCTGGATTTGATCAGGGGTCATTCGGGCTAACTTCAGGTCACGCGTGAAGCGCGCCCGATAGGCCGCCACCATTTGCGCCCCACCGGCCACCAACCAGATGACGGCGATGGCAATGACCGCCACTTTCCTCAACGGCGAGGCGGCGAGAGCCGAAGGCACTCCACCGCTGCCCGTGTCACCCGCGGGCATGTTCAAGATCGCCAAGACAATCGGATAGACTAGCAGCGCGTAAGATAGGCCGCTGAAGAAGAAACCGGCCCGCGCCATTAGGCCCTTGCGGCTGACGCCGCGGCCCAGCGGGTCGAAGATGGCGCGCACAAACCCCCACAAAGCATACCCAGTCAGGCCGATGGCCACGACGATGACCAACACCCTGCCGGCCGGCTGGTCCCCGATCAACTTCACCGCGCTCGTCGGGCTCTCGACCCCGCCGCCCGCGCCAATCACCAGTTGTAGGGCCAATACCCCAATCACGATGTACACCAGCCCGCGCGTTAGAAAACCAAAACGCGCCAGGCGTTCGACCCACACGCTGTTAGCTGCCTGCTTGGCCTCCTGCATCACGGCCTTCCCAGCCTGTTGCGCAGCACCTAGGTTTGGCATGGTTTACGCTCCGGGTGCAACCGTCACCGGCTCGCGGCCGGCTGCCTCCTCGGCCGGTACGAACACGGCCGCCACGTGGCCATTGCCGTTGCTGGTATGCACCAACTCAGAATTGGGCTTGCCTTGTGCGCCGCTCAGCGGGGGAACTGAGGCCACTGCCTCTACCGGCCAGCTCAGCCCCGCGCCCTTCCCGACGATAGCCAACAGGGCGCGCGGGGCGACCTTTACGTCCATCACATGCCGGCCCGGCCGTTGATCATTGTCGAGCGTCACCGGCATATCTACTTCGCTGCGGATTTGTACCCGGCGCGCCCGGTACAGCCGAATGTTCGGGTTGTCCACCCTCTGGCCGTTGGCAGTCTGGAGGAAATGGGCCGCCAACGCGGCGTCGCTCATCCCATCGTAGAAGGCAACGTCCAATAGCCCGTCGTCCATCTTGGCTTCAGGGGCGATCAGGTTGCTCACACCATACAAGGGCGCGTTAGAGATCGTCACCAAATGAACCTGGGTTACGATTGGTTTGCCATCGTCGAGTTGGACGGTGATCGGATGGTCGCCCACCGCCATCAATGCGCGAAAGGCCGACGGCAATTTGCCCCAGCGGCCCTTTTTTACGTTTTGGCCGGCCGGCAGCGCGACTGACAGGCCAACGCCAGCCGTTTCCAAGAAATAGTGGCCCTTGTCTTCGGCCGTCGCACCCACCCACCCCAGGTCCAGCGGCCGGGTAACGCCCGCCCCCAGCAGCGCGCAGGCCTGCTGCAAGTCCAGTGGAATGCCCAGCTCATGGGCCACATTGTTCATCGTGCCGGTCGGCACAATCCCCAACACAGTGTCGGTGCCGGCCAGTTGTCCCATCACATTGCCGATCGTGCCGTCGCCGCCGGCCGCGATCACCAGGGGCACGCCGGCCTTAACAGCGGCCTTCACCCGTGCGCGCAGTTCCTTGCCGGTGGTCTTGATGTAGACCTCGGGTTCGATGCCGTGGGTCCGCAGCGCGGCCGCCAGGTTCTCCGGCGACTCGGCCAAGCGGTCGAAGCTGCGCGACTGGGGGTTGATAATGAGCAGGGCCGGGCGCAAAGTCTTGGCGGGCCGTTGCCTCGGTTGGCCGTCGGGGCCAGAGACGGACGCCGCGGCGCGCTGCTCTAAATTGGCCATCTTGGCCTCCAGCGCCTGGAACCGGCGGGTGCGCATTTCGAGCTTGTCCCGCAGCCGGGCCAGCCGCATCGCTCCTTGCACTTGCTTGGCCTGCTGCTGGTGGAGTTTCTTGGCCGCCTTCAGATTCTGATTAGCTTCCGTTGCCATTGGAACACCTCCCGCTCCAACGATTACCACCTACCCGCAGGGGGTCAGGCAAATCCTGGGCCAGCCTGTACTGGGCGGATGGTAAGCAATTAATTGGGGCCAAATAGCCCACTGAGTTCAGAGTATATCGCCCGCCACTTGCGCCTTAGGGCCTATGTCTGAAAAATATATCGGGTCTGGATAGGGATATAGACCAGCAGCGCCCGCCGACGCCGCCCGCCCTCGCCTAGCCTCCCTCCCGCCCCAAACCTCCGTGCTATACTGGCCGTATTCGCGGAATTGAGGTCGATAGATAACGCTATGCAGTGGTCCTTGCGGCTCGGCCGCGTCAACGGTGTGCCCGTCGAAGCCCACTGGCTGCTCGCGCTCCTGGTGGGCGCCGTGGCCTACACCGGCTGGGTCCGCGCCGGCCTGGCCGGGCTGGTCAGCAACACCGCCCTGCTGCTGGTCGCCTTCGCCTGCGTCCTCATCCACGAAATCGCCCACACCCTGCAAGCCCAGGCCATCAACTTCCCAGTCCGCCGCATCTGGCTATTGCCCCTCGGCGGGCTGGCCCAGCTTGGCCGCCTGCCCGAACACCCTCAAGAAGAACTGCGCATCGCCCTGGCCGGCCCCCTGGTCAACCTTGGCCTCGGGTTGATCTTCGCCGCGCTGGCTGGTCTGTGGATCAGCGCCAACACCATCGTCGGCCCGCTCGAGTTTGAGGTGCGGCTGGTGCTGTTGCGCGGCGGCCCACCGCTGCCCTACGGCCTGCTCATGCTGGCCCTCACCAACCTGGGGCTGGCGGCCTTCAATCTGGTGCCGGCCTTCCCCTTCGACGGCGCGCGCCTGCTGCGCAGCCTGCTGGCGCTGGTCCTGTCGCGCTCACAAGCTACGCAGATCGTCGTCCGGTTGGGCTGGGCCATCGGGCTGCTTTGCCTGCTAGCCGGCGCGGCCGTCGCCCGGCCCTTCGGGCTGACCGGCCTGATCACGGTCATCGGCCTCGGCCTGACGGCTGTGCTCGGCACCAGCGCCGAAGAGCTGTTTGAGCGCCAGGTGGTCGTGCTGCGCAGCCTGCCAGTGCGCGCCGCCGTGCGCCAGCCCACCGTGGTGCTGTCCCCCACCGACCCGGTCACGCCCGCCTTGGCCGCCACCCTCAAACAGCTCGGCCATCTCCCGCCCCTCATGCCGGTGCTCGATCAAGGCCGCCTGGTGGGGCTGCTCCCGACGCGCGCGCTGGCCGCTGCCGTTGCCCGCCCCGCACCCGTCACGGTGGCCGAGGTCATGCTGCCCACCGCTTCTCGGCTCGACGCCGACACCGACTTGTGGACCGCCCAACTGGCCTTGGCCGATGCCGCCCAAGGCTCGCTGCCTGTCTTTGATGGTGAGCAATTGCACGGCATGCTCACCGCGGCCGACATTCGCGCGACTGTATTAGAACCATCCGTCTTGCTGCCCATTCAACCAGCGCAGCTCATATCTGCAGGACAACCCAGCTTATGACAAAAAAACTCAATGTGCCCGGTCCCAAAGCCCGCGCCCTGCTCGCCCGCGACGCCGCCACCATTTCGCCTTCCTACCCCCGCGACTATCCGTTTGTCATGGACTACGGCCGCGGCAGCCAGGTCTGGGACGTAGACGGCAACCGCTTTCTCGATTTCGCCGCCGGCATCGCTGTGACCTCCACCGGCCACAGCCACCCGGATGTGGTCAAGGCCATTCAAGACCAGGCCGCCAAGTTCATCCACATTTCGTCTGACTTCTATCACGAAAAATGGGTCTTGCTCGGCGAGAAACTCGACGAGATCGCGCCCTTCAAAGAAGACGCCCTGTGCTTTATGGCCAACTCCGGCGCGGAGGCGGTCGAGGCCGCCATCAAGCTGGCCCGCTACCACACCGGCCGCCCGCGCTTCATTGGCTTTCACGGCGGCTTTCATGGCCGCACCATGGGCGCGCTGGCGTTTACGTCGTCCAAGGCGGTGCAGCGCAAAGGCTTCTTTCCGACCATGAGCGGCGTCACGCACGTGCCCTTCCCGAACACCTACCGCCCGCGCCTGGCCTTTGACCCCACCCACGGCGATTATGGCGACGCCTGCGTGGACTACATCGAGAACGTCATCTTCACTTACGAATGCCCGCCCGAAGACGTAGCCGCCATCTTGGTTGAGCCCATCCAGGGCGAGGGCGGCTACGTGGTGCCGCCGGCCTCGTTCTTCCCGCGCCTGCGCGCGCTGTGTGACAAGCATGGCATCCTGCTGATTGTCGACGAAGTCCAGTCCGGCATGGGCCGCACCGGCAAGATGTTCGCCATTCAGCATTGGAACACCGAGCCCGACATCGTTTGCATCGCCAAGGGCATTGCCTCCGGCATGCCGCTGGGCGCGATGGTGGCCCGCAAGAGCGTCATGAGCTGGCCGGAAGGCGCGCACGGTAACACCTACGGCGGCAACCCGCTCTCGTGCGCCGCCGCCCTCGAGACTATCCGCTTGCTCGAAGAGGGCCTGATCGCTAACGCGGCTGATGTTGGCCAATACACGCTCGACGCCCTCGAAGAGCTCGCCATGCGTCACCCCAGCATCGGCGAGGTCCGCGGCAAGGGGCTGATGATCGGCGTGGAGTTTGTGATGGACCGCGCCACCAAGGCGCGCGGCACCGCCATTCGCGACGCCATGATCCACCACGCCTTCGAGCATGGGCTGCTGCTGCTGGGCTGCGGCCGCAACACCGTCCGCATCACCCCGCCCCTCACCGCCACCACTGCCGAGATGGACGAGGGCCTGGCGCTGTTTGAAGAAGCCCTCACCGAAGCCGAGAACGACCTGCTCAAGGCCTAATTGCGCATGCTGCCCGACTTCCGCGTTCGTCAGCGCGACTACCTGCTCGAAATCTCGCGCGCTCTGACCGAAGAGCTCGATTTGGCGACGGTGCTCACGCGCATCCTACACGCCGCCACCGAATTGCTGGCCGGGCAAGCCGGGCTGGTCGTCCTGCGCGAGGAAGAGGCCCGTTGGCGCATCCGCGCCCACTACGGCATCCCCGACCCGTTCCTCGACAGCTTTAAGCCCATGCTGGCCGACATCCCCGAGCACGGCGACGCGCGCCGCTTTGCGCTGCCGGAGATCAACCGCCGCCTGCGCGCCTCCACCGAGGCCGCCAGCCTGGGCCTCCAGCACGGCGTGGCCTTGCCCATGGTGGCCCGCAACGAGGTCGTTGGCCTGATCTACATCTTCCGCAGTTACGCCACCGCCTTCACCAACAACGACCGCACGTTATTAGCCTCCTTCGCCAACCAGGCCGCTATCGCCGTGCACAACGCGCGCCTGTACCAGCAGACCTCAGCCGAGAAGCGCCGGCTCGACGCCATCCTCGACAGCTCGGCCGACGGCATTCTGATCATGAACGCGGCCCACCGCATCCAGCGCTTCAACAAGGCTCTGGGCCGCCTCACCGAGTGGAACCCCGCCGAGGCCTTTGGCCGCGACCATGACGACGTCATCAAATGGGCCAGCCGCCAGACCGGGCCAGACCTCACCGCGGCCGAGGCCGGCGGCTGGCCGCTGACCACCAACCCCACGCCGCTCTACGTCGAAGGCGACCTGCTGCGCAAGGGTGGCGGCTACCTGCCGGCCGGCATCACCTACGCCCCGCTGTATGAGGCTGACGGCAAGCTGGTCAACATCATCGCCAACGTGCGCGACATCACCAAGTTCCGCGAGGCCGAGGCGCTCAAGAGCACCTTTATCTCCGTCATCAGCCATGAACTCCGCACCCCGGTCTCGCTCATCAAGGGCTACGCCGAAACGCTGCGCCGCGAAGACGCCCGCTGGGACGCCGAAGTGGTGCGCGACAGCTTGGCCGTCATCGAAGAAGAGGCCGACCACCTGGCCGACCTGATTGACAACCTGCTCGACGCCTCGCGCCTCCAGGCCGGCGCCATGCGGCTAGATATCGCCGAGGTGGCGCTCGACCAACTGGCGGCCCGCCTGGTTGAGAAGTTCAAGACGCAGACCCAAAATCACACCCTGCGCGTCGACTTCCCGCCCGACTTCCCGCTGGTCAACGGCGACGAGCGCCGGCTGGTGCAGGTGCTGCAAAACCTTTTGTCGAACGCTATCAAATACTCGCCCGCCGGCGGCGAGGTGTTGGTGCGCGGCGCGGCCGAAGCCGACCACGTGACCGTCAGCGTCTCCGATCACGGCCCCGGCATCGCTAGCCCCGATCTGCCGCATGTGTTCGAGCGCTTCTACCGCGCCGACTCCGACCTCACCCGCCGCGTCAAAGGCACCGGCCTGGGCCTGTATCTCGCCAAGGCCGTGGTCGAAGCGCATGACGGCAAGATTTGGGTCGAGTCGGAGCCGGGCACCGGCACGACGTTCTTGTTCTCCCTGCCCAGATAAGGCTTTTGCTGGAAGAATAATTTGCTCCCTGAAGGCCTCCGGCGGTGGTCAATCCGCCCCCGAGTCCCTAGCGCAGCATCCCCCCTATTCCCTTTAGTCCCAATACAGTTCAGTTAGCCTCGAAGCCCAGTCTTTTCCGGGGTCCCTTGAGTCCCCCGAGTCCCCCCCTTAGACCCT
>JBBRZY010000209.1:0-7621 GCA_038252885.1 Anaerolineales bacterium
CAACTCTGGCGCAATCACCTGCCATTGGGTATCATTCAGATCGGTCGGGTAAGTTTGCTTGGATTTGGTCATCCCGCAAGCTTGCCCGACCTTTGCCGTTTCCGCTAGTCCGACTTTTCAGACGCGCTCTTAGACCCCCTATACCCCTTCCAACCCCTGCTCTGAAATTACATTAGCCCCCTGCCCCCGGCGGGCGCGGTGGTCAGGGGGCGTGGATGAATTGGAGCTCGCGCAGGTGGATGTTGACGCCGTCGCCCTGGCGGCTGTCGGCGACGGAGACGCGCACACGGTCCACGCTCACGGGCGCGTCTCCGAAGCTGAAGGTGACGGTCGGGTCAGCCGGCAGCCCCTGGTAGCGTTCGGTCAAGGTCACCGGCTGGTCTGAGCCGACGCTAAACACCTCCACCGTGACCGAAAAGTCGTCCATCGAGCCGGTGGTCAGGTTGAGGCCGGTGAGCGACCAGGGGCGCGGGAAGGCGAAGTCGAGCACCAGCGGGTTGACGCGCGGGGCATTGATGAGCGTGAAAGTGTTGTCGTCGAGCAGATCGGGCAGTGAGCCGGAGCCGAAGTGCGGGTGGGTGATGGTGACGGTGTCGCCATCCAACGTAAACGGCTCGGTAATCGGCGTGAAGTAGGCCACGTCGGCGGCGTTGAAAAGCTCATCGGCGTAAGCCGAATATTCGTACTGAACGAAGTAGAAGCCGGGCTCGCCGTTGGGATAGTTGACAATCTGGTTGACCTTGACCGCCGCAATCTTGGGGTCAGCCGTCAGGCGCGCATACTCATCGGGCGTGATGACGAGGTCGTAATCGGCGGGCAGCGTGCGGCGCTCGGCGAGATAGTAGTCGAGCCCGTTGAACGACACGCGCGTGGTCTGGGCGCTGGTCAGGAAAAAGGAGATGAACATGTCGGCGCCATTGGCCCACGAGGGCGAGACGTAGATCTGCACATCGGGGTCGGCGGCCAAGCGGGCCGGGATGGCCTCGCCAAAGAGCTGCTGCGCCCCCCACTGCATGCCGTAGAGGGTGTAATCTTGCGACCAGCGGCCGCCGTTGACCAGGGCATCGCCAAACATGTAGACGTTGACCCCCGCCAGCGCCACAAAGACCGCGAGGGAGAGCGCCAGGGTGCTGTTGCGCCAGGCGGGCCAGCGGGCCTGGACCCAGGCCAAACACCACTCTAGCCCCAGCGCCATGCAGACCACGGCCGGCATGATGAACCACAACATGCGCGGAATGCCGATGGCGACCAGGGCGCTGCCGACGGGGGTGGCCAGCAGCGCCAGCAGCACGGCGCGGTAGCGCGGCTCGCGCACGCGCCAGAGCGTGAGCACCAGGCCGATGACAAACAGCGGCAGCGTGAACCACCACAAGTTGCCGTAGTGGTCCATGAGGTGCCGGGCGAGGTCGCGGCCGTTGTTGGGCAGGAACCAGAAGGCCGGGCTCAGGCCGTAGGCATATTCGGCCAGGTAGCGCTGCAGCTTGACGGGCAACGCGAGGGTGGGGTCGGTCCACATTGAGCCGCGCTGCTGCAACTGATCGACGAAGGCCGAAGGATGCACGGCCGAATAGCGCACGTAGGGCAGGGCCAGCAGCAGCGTGAGCAGCAAGGCGCGGCCCACCACGGCGCGCTGCTGCCAGTGGTAGCGATAGTCGGAGACGACCAGCAGCACACTGGTGACGCCCATGAGCACGACGCCCAGGCCGTGGGTGTAGAAGGCGAGCGCGCCGAAAATGACCGCGCCATAGATGAAGTTCGGCCGATCTTGCCGATAACGCAGATAACAGTAGAGGAAGGCAGCAAAATAGGCGGAGACTTCGGCGTACTCAAAGGCGGTGCGCGAGTGCAGGAACCAGGCCGGCGCAATCGAGAGCAGCAGCGTGGCGGCCCACCAATAGCGGGCGCGGAAGACGTCACGCAAGATCAGGCCGACCGCGATGGCGGCCAGCAGGGTGATGAGGGCCGAGGCGCCGCGCGTGACGGCGACCGACTTGCCGAAGAGCAGGTAGGGCAGCACCTGGATGTAGACGCTGACCCCATTGAGGTTATACGACGGCCCGAGCGGGAAGTAGGTGGGCAGCAGCTCGCCAGCAGAGTTGCGCAGGCCGCGATTAACAAACTCGTTGGCTAAGACGGTGTGGACCGACTCGTCAGTGAAGAAGTAGATCGGGTAACGGTCGAGGCCGATCAGCCGGGTGACCAGGTAGAGCAGCAGCGCGACGACAAACAAGCTGCGCGCGGGCGCGGCGGCGATGGCCCGCACACGCGGCCCCCAGGTGCTGGCGGGCAGGCGCAGGGCCGGCCGCGTGAGCCAGCCGGGCCGACGCCAGGGCGCGCGGGGCGGCGCAGCAGCGGCTGGCGCGGCGGCCAGGGCGGCCAGGGCGGCCGGCGGGGCAGCAGCGCGATCGGTCTGGGCCAGCGTGACGACGGGCGCGTTGTTGGGCGTCGTTTCAATGGTGACGCGCATGGTCGCGCCGACCGGCATTTCTACGCTGAGGTTGACGCGCGCCCACTGCTCGGGGCCGGCGCTGTTGATCTGGGTGACCTGCACCGGCGAGAGAACCGTCGAGACGACAGCCGGCGGGGCGGGCGCTGGCTCAGGCGCAACGAGCGGTGGCGGGGGCGCAACCGGCAACTCGGCGGGCGGGGCGGCGGGCGGCAATGGCTCGACGAGCACAGGCGCGGCGGGCAGAGGCTCGGCGGAGGCGGCGGGGGACGCCGGGGGCGGTGCGGCCGGCAAATCGGCGGAGGGCTCGCTGGCGGCGCTGGCCATCAGCAGGGGCGCGGCAGGGGCCGGGGCGGGGCGGGGCAGCCGGTCGGCCACCCAGCGGCGGGCCTGAGCAAGGCGCACGGCCACCGGCTGCAGCAGTTGGGAAGGCGAGTTGGCCAGCGAGAATTGCCGCCACCAGCGAAACAGCAGCACGTCGAGGACGACGACGACGATTAACGCCAGCCCAATGAAAACGACCTGTGAAGTGGTCATGAAGGCAACGGGGCACCCGTCGGACCGGCGCTAACGGGCGTCAAAGATGGAGGCTGGGACATCATAGACCACATACGCCAGGTCAGCCGGGTAATAGCGGCGCGGCACTTCGCGCCATTCGCCGCCCGGCAGCCACTGGGTTAACAGGCGCAAGTCTTCAATCCGGCTGGGCACGGCCACGAACAGGGCCGCTTTGTCGTGCGGCAGGTCCGCCAGCGTTTCCAGCGTGACCGTATTGTAATCGGTAACCTCCACGCCGTCGGCCAGATACAGGAAGTCGCCGAAGCTGGCGTAGACGCTGGGGTCGCCCAGCAGAAACACGCGGGTGTCTGGGCCACGCTGGGCGGCGACCACGGCCACCTCGTAGGAAAATTCGTTGCTGGGGTCTTCAAAGTAGTGGCCCTGGCGATAGGGGCCGAAGTAGAAAACCAGGCCCTGCACGGTCAGCACGGCCACCACAGCGGCGCAGGCCGCCCAGGCGGCGCGCGGCTTGAGCAGGCCGGCGCGAATGAAGAGTGAGGCAGTGCGCTCTAAGCCGACCGCCACCAGCAGGGCGAGGGCCGGGGCGCTCATCAGCAGGCGCTGGCTGCTGGGCGGCCCCATGGTCATGGTGCTGCCCAAGATCACCACCGACCAGAACCAGGCGGCCAGGGTCATGTAGCGCGGGTCGAGCAGCCGCCAGAAGGTGTAGCCCAGGCCCAACACAAAGAAGATCGCGCCGAGCAGGGGCAGGTAGGGCTCGGGTGAGTTGTAGAAGCCGGCGAGGGCCGGGCGCGCGAGATACACCAGGCTCGACCGCGAAAACTGGTCGGCCAGCACGGCGAGCACGCCCTGGCCGGTGGCCGCCGCCTGGCGCAGCAAGTAGCCGTTGTTGATGATGCCCTCGGTGTTGAGGCGGGCGTAGAACTGGTCGGGCGTGGTGTAAAAGTAGACGCCGATGGGGGCGGCGGTGACGATGAGCGCGCCGAGGAAGATAGCCAGGGAGGGCAACTGACGGCGCAGCGCGCCCCAGCCGCGCAGCGCGATGAAGATGAGCGAGCCGGCCACCAGGGCGACGGCCAAGCGGCTGCCCAGGTAGGTGTAGAAGGCTGAACCAACGGCCAGGCCGGCCACCAGATAACTGACCGGGGTGCCGCGCCGCACCGCGCGATAGGTGAGCCACAGCGCCAGGGTGGAGAAGAAGGCGTCACCGACGTTGTTGACCCCCAGCCGGCTGAAGTGGACATGGAAGGGCAGGGCCAGCAGCACGCCGGCTGCCAGCGCGGCGGTGACGCGGTTGAACCACTCGCGGCCGATGAGGTAGACGAGCGCGACGGTGAGCGAGCCTTGCAGCACGCCGACCAGACGCACGGCCCAGGCGGTGTTCCCAAAGAGCTGCACACTCAGGGCGGCCGGCAAGAAGGCCCAGACCGGCTGCGAGGCCCAGGCCACATCGAAGAAGTTGGTGCGCTCGCCCGAGAGCAGCCGCAGCGCCTCTTTGCCGACTTCGCCCTCATCGTTGATGAAGGCGTAGGGGTGCAGCACCACATCGTAGTTGCGGATGAGGAAGGCGGCGACGGCAAAGGCCAGCGCGATGAGGACATCCGTGCGGTGCAAACGCCACCAGCCGCGCAGATCGAGCCGGCCGAACCAGCCGCTGGCGTAGAAGACGCTGCCACTGTAAACCAGCAGGCTGGCGATCCACACGACGACCAACAGCCGGCCAAAGAGCGCCGTCTTGCCGGGGGTGAGCACGCCCTGCACGGTGAGGAGGGTGAGGGCGAAGGCGGTCAGCCACAAGCCCAGGCGCGGCGGCGCGGCCGGGGCCGGATGGAGCACCAGGGGCGCATCGGCGGCGGGCGCGGGGACCACCCCCCGCTGGCGCAACTCGTAGATGAAGACGACCACCGCCGCCGCATATAGACCGAGGCCAATCCACAGAGGCTGCGGGGGGGTGATCCGCAGCGCATATTGCCCGGCTGCGGCGAGCGCCAGCAGCAGGGCCAGGCGGATGACGGCCGGCGTGAAGGCGAGCTTGAGGCGGCGACGAGACACAACAGACATGCGGCGGGTGACCTTAGACCGTGGTGGGCGCGGGCGCCGGCGCCGGCCGCCGGCCCACGGCCAGCAGCGTGCTGGCGTAGATGATGTGCAGGCGCACGTCGGCGAGGCCCTGGGCGCGCATGAAGCGCACCAGCTCGTCGCGGTGGAATGGGTTTTCAGGCCCAAACGGCCAGCGGCGGCCAAAGACCTGCCGCATGAGATTGTAGAACGAGCTTTGCCAGGGGACCATGACTGCGACCAGCCCACCGACCATGGTCACGCGCACCATCTCGCGCACCATGGCGGCGGCCACGGCGCGGTCGAAGTGCTCGATCAGCCCGATGCTGAAAGCCACGGTGCAGACCTCAGCGGCCAGCGGCAAACGCTGCGCTTCTGAAATAGCCGGGCGGAACTCAGGGCTTAGATGCCCCACCAACTCGACGGCCTGGGGGGAGAGGTCGAAGGCATAGCTGTGCTGGGCGGCAGCCGGAAACTGCGCGGCCAGGTAGTGCAGGGTGCGGGCCGAGCCGCAGCCCACCTCTAAGAGGCGGCTGACGGCCGGGGTTGGGCGGACGGTCTTGAACAAGGCCCGCGCATAGGCCTTGGAAAACAGAAAGCGAATGCGCCAGAGCAGCCGGTGAAAAAGCCGGTCACTGGAGGCGTGCTCCGCCCAGAATGAATCCCACAGACCGTCGGGGGGGCCATCAGACATGGTTAGATCGATCCAAGTGAGTGCGAGGCCGGCCGCTCACGCTGGCCGCGCCCGCTGGGTGGAGCCGCCGAGGGGCCAGCGCCAACGAAAGAAGACCGCGAGACAGCCCAACAACCCCAGCAAGGCCAACGACGCGCCGAGGGTGACATCCCAGGGGCGGTAGCGAAACGTATAGCGGTGGCTGCCGGCCGACGACGACCATGCCGATGGTAAAGCCCCAGGGCAATGACGAATGCCGCAGTCGTAAAGACAGCCGATTGGTTCATAGTTCCCGCGCCACGCGCCCAGGATTGCCAGCCACTGGTTAGCGCAGCCCAAGCTCTTGCCGCGCGATGACGAGCCGCTGAATTTCGCTGGTTCCTTCGTAGATTTCGGTGATCTTGGCGTCGCGGAAGTAGCGCTCGACGGGCAGCTCTTTGGAATAGCCCAGGCCGCCATGGATTTGGACCGCCGCATGGGCACAGAACATGGCGGTTTCGGAGGCGAAGAGCTTGGCCATAGAGGCGGCCAGGGTGTAGCGTTCGCCGGTGTCTTTGCTGCGCTGCTTGCTGAGGGCGGCATTATAGATCAACAGGCGGGCGGCCTCAATGCGGGTCTTCATGTCGGCAATTTGGAATTGGATGCCCTGAAACGCGCCGATCTTGCTGCCAAAGGCTTCGCGCTCACGGGCGTAGGCCACGCTGGCATCGTAGGCGGCTTCGGCGATGCCCAGCGCCTGGGCGGCGATGCCGATGCGGCCGGCGTCGAGCACGGTCATGGCGATCTTGAAGCCCTCGCCCTCGGCGCCCAGCCGGTTGGCGGCCGGGCAGCGGTAGCCGTCGAAGACGATCTCGCTGGTGGCCGAGGCACGGATGCCGAGCTTGGGCTCGGTCTTGCCGCGCGCGAAGCCGGGCCGGTCGGTGTCGATCAGGAAGGCGGTGATGCCGCGATGGCCCTGGGCCGGGTCGGTCATGGTGAAGAGCACGATCATATCGGCCACGGGGGCGGAGGTGACCCACGACTTGCGGCCGGTGATGAGGTAGTCGTCGCCGTCGCGCACGGCGCGCGACTTCATGGTGCTGGCGTCGGAGCCAGACATGGGCTCGGTGAGCGAGTAGGCGCCGATCTTTTGGCCGGAAGCGATGGGGACGAGGTAGGCCTGCTTCTGAGCCTCGGTGCCGAACTTGTGCAGGCCGTGGCAGACGAGCGAGTTATTGACCGACATGATGGTGCCGTGGGCGGCATCGACTTTGCAGATTTCTTCGAGGGCCAGGACGTAGGCCAGGGTGTCGAGGCCGGCGCCGCCGTACTGTTCGGGAACTTCGAGGCCCATGAAGCCGAGCGCGCCCATCTTTTTGATGGTGGCGGTGGGGAACTCGCCGCTCTCGTCGTGCGCGGCGGCGATGGGGGCGATTTCGTTTTGGGCGAAGTCGCGGGCGGCCTGGCGGATCATTTCGTGCTCGGCGGTGAGCGTGAGGCTGGGGCCGAGGGTGGCCATAGGGGTAGCTCCTAGGGTATCGGTATTGGGCGGATTATACGGGGGAAAGGGGTTTGGGGCACACTGGGCGGGGCGGGCGGGGGTGAAGTGAAACGTAATTGAAACAATGGGCGCACGGAGGGAGGGAAACCAAAAGACTTTGGCCACGAATTACACGAATTTTGGGGGCTGGGAGGGCGAAGAGTCGGGTGAGGGCGGAGGGGATTTTTGCCACGAATTTTCACGAAGGTGGGTGGAGACGGCAAAGGTTTGGAGGGGCTGGGGGAAACCATTGGCCACGAATTACACGAATTTTGGGTATCTTCTCAATAAGTGGGGGTCTTGTCATGGACCAGACCACGACCAGCCCAGGTTGAGTTCTTTTGCAGTCTTCTCAACCAGGTCCGCCAGCGGTGGGATGCGGTTGACCCCGGACAGGCGGTCATGG
>JBBRZY010000210.1:0-7605 GCA_038252885.1 Anaerolineales bacterium
ATCCATTGGGGCTCCCCTGAGCGTGGTGGAAGGCGGATCGGTTTGAAACAGGCATTTACGGCGCGGGGGCTACGGGCCGAAAGTTGCTGTATTCGTAAATGTGGCAACAGTCGCCAATGCCATCGGCCAATATCCGATAACCGTAGCGGGTTTCATAGCGGCTTGCGAAGCCATAGCTTGGATCATACTTGACGTTCACGGCTTCGTCCATGGCCTCTATCGCACCAAGCGTGCTAGAGACAATGTCAAACATGCTATCGACCGTGAAGCTGTCATATTGGCACGAGGGCGGGTAAAGAATGCCATTATCTGGTCCTTCAACGACGCTAGCCACCTGGCCGTCACGCACGTTCAAAGTAACATCGACGAAACAGTTGGGCAGGCGCGACGCCCGCACATCAATGTCATAGTCCCGGATATTGTGCGACTGCCAGAGCGCTCGCGCGCCCGTTAGGGCTGTCCGCGCCCGATGGATGTTAAGGAGATTGTCTCCGTAGGAGGCCGCGTCAAAAAGCGGTATGCCGAGAATAAGGGCAATCGCAACGAACAGCCAAAATTTTGTCCCATACGACAGTTTGCGCCACATATGCCCCCCAGCAAGCTAATACCCCGCGAACGCTGTCAGGAAGGTCGCGACAGACTTTTCGAGTTCTTTGAGGCCGTCAATTGAGCACCATTCGTCGGGGCCGTGGCTGCCGCCGGCGCTGCCCAGGCCGCCCCAAGCGAAGTCGAGGCCGAGCATGTCGGTGTATAGGTAGTAGGGCGTGGCCGAGGCCTCCATGGGGCGCACCAGGGGCTCGAAGCCGTGGGCCTGGTAGGTCTGGATCAGCGCTTGGACCACGGGGGCCTCGACCGGCGTGCGGGCCGCACCGTAACCGGAGTCCATCAACACTTCGATGTCGCCGTAGCCATGGGCCTCCAGGTGGCGGCGCAGCGCGGCCAGCGTCGCGTCTGAGTCCATGCCGGGGGCCATACGCAGGTCGCACAGCGCGCGGGCGCTGTTGGGGATGATGGTGTGACTGCCCTCGCCCAGGTAGCCGGACTGCAAGCCGTTGATGTTGAGCACCGGCGCGAAGCCGTGCTGGCGCAGCAGTTCTTCGACCGGCAGGTCTTGCTTGAAGCGCGCAGCGCCCAATTCCTTAAGGTACTGGGTAGGGTTGAAGACGGCCGCCTGGCCGCGCACCAGCGCGTCGTCGCCGGGGAGCTGCGTGCCGAGGGGCGGGATGCCGTCGACGCGCAGGTTCTGGTGCTCGTCAATCATGGAGGCTAAGGCCTGGACCAACCGCCAGGCGGGCGAGCCGATGAGCGTGCCGTAGCTGGAGTGGATGACTTCTTTGGGGCCGCCCCACGCGCCGGGCCGGCAGGTGAACTCTAGGCCGAGCACGCCCTTGGTGCCGAGCGTCACGCGCGGCGCGGCGGCGGCGGTGGGCTGGCTCCAGAAGGCTTCAAAGGCGGCGTCGGCGGCTAACGCCTCGCGGTGCGTGCGGTAGAACTCCGGCAGGTGCAGGCTGCCAATTTCCTCTTCGCCTTCAATCGTCCACTTGATGTTCACCGGCAGGCCGCCCGCCGCCCGCAGCGCCGCCAAAGCGTGGAGGAAAGCCATCAGCGGACCTTTGCTGTTGCAGGCCCCGCGCGCCACCAGGCTCAGGCCGCCCTCGGGGTGATTCCAGATGCGGCCGGAGAACGGGGGCGTGGTCCACTTTTGACCGAGCACCGGCTGCACATCGTACATGCCGTAGACCAGCAGCGTTTTGGGTGCGCCAACGTTCCACTCAGCAAACACAATCGGCCGCTGCTCATCGCCGTGGTAGCTAACGGCCGCACCCTCGGCTTCGAGCCAGCCGCGCAGCAGGTCGGCCGTGGGCCGCAAGCTGACAGTCTGGGCGGAGATGCTCATTTGGCGCAGCAGCTCGCGCGTCTGCATCAGATTGGCGTCCCAATGGGTGGCGAGATGGGCGTGAGCGGCGAGGGGCAGCGAGAAGGGCATAACCAGTTTCCTTTATTTGGATTTGAGCGGCTTGAAGCCCTCGCCCAGGGCCTCATGCGCCTGGCCAATGACGACAAAAGCGGCTGGGTCACACTCATGAATGATGGTCTTGAGTTGGGTGATCTCGGCGCGGCTGACGGCGCAGAACAGGATGCGGCGCGGCTGGCCGGAGTACATGCCAGTGCCGGGCCACATGGTGACGCCGCGCTGCATGTCGTGCAGGATGGCGGCGGCCACGGCGTCGGCCTCGCTGGAGATGATGGTGGCGGTGCGCACCACGGCCGAGCCTTCGGTGGCGAGCTCGGCGGCCAGGCCGGAAACGTACAGGGCCACCAGGGCGTAGAGGGCAAGGTCCCAGCTAAAGGTCAGCCCGGCCAGCAGCACGATAGCGGCGTCGGTGAGCAGGTAGCTCTGGCTGAGCGAGATGCCGCGCCACATGACGAGCAGGCGGGCCAGGATGTCGGTGCCGCCGCTGGTGCCCTGCCCGCGAAAGACCAGGCCCACCCCCACGCCGCCGACCACGCCGCCGTAGAGCGCGTTGAGCACCGGGTCGTGCGAGAGGCCGGCCGGCAGCAGGCGCGGCAGCAGGTCGAGCAGCACGGCATAAATGAAGACCGCCACGACCGTGCGGATCATAAAGCGCCGGCCGCCGAGGAAACGCCAGCCGAGCACGAACAGCGGGAGGTTGCCCAGGATGACCATGACGCCGATGGGCCAGCCGGTGAAGCGGTTGATGATCTGCGCCGCACCGCTGACGCCGCCGGCCGCGAGTTGACCCGGCACCAGGAACAACACCATCGAGAGCGCCTGGAGCACACACCCGACGACGATGTAGGCGTAGTCGCGGACGCGCGTGACGGCAGGTGACATGGTCACGACGCGGCCCGGGCGTACTCGGCCGGCGCGAAGAACACCAGCAGCGTCAGGTCGGCGGTGATCGCGTGAAAGCGGTGCGACACGCCGGCCTCCACGAAGACAATCGAGCCGGGGCCGACCGGAGTGTCTTCCGTGCCAACGGTGGCCGTCGCTGCGCCGCTGACGACGTAGTAGACCTCCGGCTCGGTGTGCGGCTGCTGGCCGTCTACGCCGCCGGCCGGGAGGGTGTAGAGGCCCAGGCTGAGATCGGGCACGCGCAGAAATTCCAAGTAAGCGCGGCCACTGGCGGCTTGCTGCTTGAGTAGGTCGGCAATTTCGTAGGCTGGCATGAGTACCTCAGCCTTAACTTTAGCCGTTCGGCGGGGAAAAGACAATGGCGCGGGAAAAGGGCCACACAAAACGCGCCGCCCGCGGTGGAGGCAGCCGGGCGGCGCGAGGTACAACCGGATGGGTGCGACGGTGGCTAGAACGCGGGCAGCGCCACCTCGAACTGCTCGGCCTCGGTGGAACCGGCCAGCGCCGATGTGGACGCTTGGCCGCCGGTGACAGTCTGGAGCACCTCGTCGAAGTAGCTGGTGCCGGCTTCGCGCTGGTGCTTGGTGGCGGTGTAGCCGCGCGCCTCGGCGGCGAACTCGGCCTGCTGCAAGTCGACGTAGGCGCTCATGCCGCGCCCAATGGTCATGGGACTATACCTGGCACAGTTGAGGGCGAATTCAAACCAAGTTCGGCGCTGCCCTACAGGTCGCGCGATTGGAGGCTTAGAGTAGCCGTTTATGATGGAAATGGGTTGAGAAAAGTGATCGAGCTCTTTGTTACAAAACGTACAAGCGCTTTAAAGGCCGCCTGGGAAAATGAATTGGCGTTCAACAGAAAATTGGTCCGGATTCACGGGCCAATTGCAAGAAGGGGTTGACGCAGACGCACGGTAGCAGTAAAATTGAACGTATGAATAGATACTCAGATGTTCACACAATTGAGCCGGTCAGGTCTCGCGCACCGGCCCTGGACGAGCCGACGGCAGCGCGGGTGGCCGAGTTGTTCCGCGCCTTTAGCGACCCGAGCCGCGTGCGCATCATCGCCGCGCTGGCCGAGGGCGAGAAACACGTTGGCGCGTTGGCCGAGACGGTCGGTGTGAGCGAGTCGGCCGTGTCACACCACTTGCGCGGGCTGCGGCAATTGCGGCTGGTGCGCGCCCGCAAAGAGGGCCGCCAGGTGTTCTATGGACTGGATGACGACCACGTGGCGGCGCTGTACCGCCAGGGACTGGATCACGTGCAGCATGGCTAATGCGACGCGCGAGCTCACGATCGAGTTGGAAGTGCCGCGCCTGCTGCCCGGCGTGGAGGCGGCTGACGACGCTTGCCTGGAGCGGCTGGAGTCGGCGCTGCAAGAACACAAGGGCTTAAACCGCGCTCATCTGGAGCGCGAGAAGAATCCGCCGGCCTTGTGCCTGCACTACGACCCGGCGACGGTGACGTTGGCGGAGGTGGAGCGGCTGGCCGAGCGAGCCGGCGCGAAGATCGTCGACCGCTATCACCACGATTTGCTGCCAATTGAGGGCATGGACTGCTCAGACTGCGTCAAAGTGATCGAGCACGGAGTCGGCCGGCTGGAGGGGGTGCTGGACGTGAACGTCAACTACGCCACGCAGAAGATGCGCGTGGAGTTCGACGCCGAGAAGACCACGCGGGCGGCCATCGAGAAGCGCGTGCGCGGCCTGGGCTACGCCATCCCGGCGGCCGGGCTGCGGCGCTGGTACACGGCCCACGCGGAAGTGCTGCAAAGCCTGCTAGCCGGGCTGCTGCTGCTGGTGGGCTGGCCCGGCGAAACGTGGGGCGGGCTGCCGCACCTGGCGGCGGTGGCGTTGTATCTGGGCGCCTACGTGGTGGGCGGGTGGCGCACGGCGCTGCACGCCTTCGTTGCCATGCGCGAGCGCCACTTCGACACTGACCTGCTGATGGTGGCGGCGGCGCTGGGCGCGGCCCTGCTGGGCAACTTTGCCGAAGGCGCGCTGCTGCTCTTTCTATTTAGCCTGGGCCACGCGCTGGAAGAGCGCGCCTTAGACCGTGCGCGCGACGCCGTACGCGCCCTGGCCGAGTTGGCCCCCAAGACCGCACTCGTGAAGCGCGGCGCAGAAGTCAGCGAGATCGCGGTGGTTGACGTGCAGTTGAGTGACATCGTGATCGTGCGGCCGGGTGCGCGGGTGCCGGTGGATGGCGCGGTGCGGGCCGGCCAATCGGCCGTCAACCAGGCACCGGTGACGGGCGAGTCGCTGCCGGTGGCGAAGGCCCCGGGCGCGGTGGTGTTCGCCGGGTCGGTCAACGGCGAGGGCGCACTGGAGGTGCAGGCCACGCGCCTGGCCCATGACAGCACACTGGCGCGGGTGCTGAAGATGGTGGAGGAGGCCCAGGCGCAGCAGTCGCCCACGCAACGGACAGTGGACCGCTTTATGCGCTACTTTGTGCCGGGGGTGCTGATGGCGACCGGGCTGTTGATCGTGGTGCCGCCGCTGCTGGGCGTGCCGTTTGGCGTGTCGTTCTTGCGCGCCATGACGCTGCTGGTGGCGGCCTCGCCGTGCGCGTTAGCGTTGGGCACCCCGGCCGCAATCTTGTCGGGCGTGGCGCAGGCGGCGCGCAACGGCGTGCTGGTGAAGGGCGGCGTACACCTGGAGAACCTGGGCCGGCTGCGGGCTATCGCGTTTGACAAGACCGGCACGCTGACACACGGCCGGCCGGAAGTAACTGACCTGCTGGTGACGGGGGCGCTGACAGGAATCGAAGTGCTGGCGTTGGCGGCGGCGGTGGAGCGCCAGAGCGGGCATCCATTGGCACAGGCGATTGTGCGGGCGGCCGAGGCCAAGGGGCTGGCGCTGCCCGAGGTGACGGGCGTGGAGGCGGTAACGGGCCAAGGCCTGACGGCCACACTGAACGGGCAGGTGGTGCGGCTGGGAAACGCGCGACTTCTGGCCGACGCCGGCGTGGTGGTAACGCCGGAATGGCTGGCTAAAATCGAAGCGCTGCAAGCGGCGGGCAAAACGACCATGGCGCTGGCGCTGGAGGCGCAGATGATGGGCGTGATGGCGGTGGCCGACACGGTGCGGGCCGACGCGGCGCAGACGATGGCGGCCTTGCGGCGGCTGGGCGTGGCGCGCACGATCATGCTGACGGGCGACAACGCCCGCGTGGCCGCTGCCATCGCGCAGCAGGCCGGGCTGAGCGAGTTTCGGGCCGACCTGCTGCCGGAGGACAAGGTCACCACCATCGTTGCGCTGAACGAGCAGTACGGCGTGACCGCGATGGTGGGTGACGGCGTGAACGATGCGCCCGCGCTGGCCCACGCTACCGTGGGGATTGCGATGGGCGGCGCGGCGACGGAGGTGGCCCTGGAAACGGCCGATGTGGCGCTGATGGGCGAGGCGCTGGCGAAGCTGCCCCTGGCGGTTGGCTTGGGCCGGGCCACGCGCTCCATCATCCAACAAAACCTGGTAATCGCGCTGGGTGTGATCGCGCTGTTGATCGTGGCGGCGGTGACGGGCTGGGCCGGCATTGGGGTCGCCATCGTGCTGCACGAGGGCAGCACGATTGTGGTGGCGCTGAATGCGCTGCGGCTGCTGGGCTACAAACAGTCGGAGTAACAGGCCAAGCAATGCAAACGGGCGCGGAGGGCTGTGGCCCACTGCGCCCGTTTTTGATTCGGGCGTTCTAGGACAGCCAGCTCAGGAGGAGGTCGGCCACGCGGTCGGCGCCGTTGGGGGCGGCGGGCGGGTTGACTGGGTGGGTGAGGAGTTGGGTGACGTGAGCGCCCCACCCGCCCGACTGGAACACCTCCGCTGGAATTTCGACGCTTGGCAAGCGGCGCTGGACGAAGGCGGCCATGACAGGCGACTCGCGGAAGCCAGCGCGGGGAATGTAGCCAAAGGGCGCGCCGGCCTGGTAGGCCTCGGCCACGGTGCTGTAACCGAGCTTGCCCACGACGGCGTCGCTGGCGTGGATCAGGTCGGGGTGGAAGAAGGCGGCGTGGTGCGGCAGCAGCAGGCGCTGGCCGTCACGCCGGAGGGTGTCACCACCGCCGGGAATGACGTAGACAACGTCCGGCGGGCTGTCACCAACGGGCGGCAGAGGCAGGTCGCCGGGCATGCCGCCCAGCGTTACCAGCACCAGGCGCTCGGGCGCGGCCAGGCCCAGCGCGGCGCGGGTGGCGGCCCGCGACTGCCGTGGCGGCCGGCCGACCGGCGGCAGCGTGGCCGTGGCGGTTGGGTTGGGCACACAGACGGGCTCAATCTGTAAGTGGTAGGAGGCCAACGCAAACGCCGCACGCAGCGCCGGCAGGTGGCGCGCAAAGTCCGGCTGGCTGGGTAAGTACTGTTCGTAAATCCAATCCCAGGTGAAGTTCTCGATCAGCACGGACGGCAACTCGACGGCCCGCGCCACGGCCAGCCCGAGCGGCGCGATGTCGCACACCACCAGCGTGCAGCGCAACTGCCGCAGCCAGTCGGCCCAGTGGCGTAAAAGATGCTCATCGAAGGGCAGAAAGTCGTCGAGACGGCGCAACGTGGCGGGCAAGTCTTCATGCAGGGCCGAGTGCTGGACGACGCCGACATCAGTGGCGGCGCGGTGGTAGGTGACGCCGCCGGGCACCGACTCGGCGAACAACCAGGCCGGCGCTTCGGTGAAGACATGGATGTTGAGCGCGGGGTCGCGCGCCCGCAGCGCGGCCATGATGGCGCTGGCCCGCGTGGCATG
>JBBRZY010000211.1:0-7584 GCA_038252885.1 Anaerolineales bacterium
ACCATCAAGGTCGTCTCCGGCAGCCACCACAACCTGCTCGAAGCCGCCCACGTCGCCTCGCTTGCCCAAGCCCTGCAAGCCAGCCTCCAAGCCGCTGTCTAACCCGCCGCCTCCGACTCCCGACCTCGCACGGCAATTGCATCTAATTTGCGCGCGTTGACCGACCAACCCCTTTTACCTGTCATTTCGAACCCGGCCTCAGGTCGGTGGCCCTCACGCTCCCCATTGGCCGGTGACGCGCAGCGTCCCACCCTATGCTAACGAGCGCCGTGTTTCTGGGTAATTTCGGTTATTTCGAATTTACCGGAATTAAGATGCGATTGCCCTGGCGATTGCCCTGCCCGACCTCGCGCCCGCGCCCTGCCGTTGTAAAATACACCCCATGACTGCGCTCTCCTCACCTGTACTCGCCTCGCCCTCGGACACTGCGGCCTCTGCCCCGCTGGGCGCTGCCCGGCTCGTGCCGCTGCAAACCGCCGGCTCACGCCCGCCGCTCTTCTGCGTGCACGACCTGGGCGGCAGCGTTGGGCGCTTCCAGCAGCTCTCTAACTTGCTCAGCCCCGACCAACCCTTCTACGCGCTGCGCGGGCAAGGCCGCGAAGGTGACCTGCCGCCCCACGACACGGTCGAGGCGATGGCCGCCGCCTACCTGCCGCTGGTGCGCCAGGTGCAGCCGCACGGGCCATACTGGTTGGCCGGCTACTGCCTGGGCGGCATGATCGCCTATGAAATGGGGCGGCGTCTCCGGTTGGCCGGCGAAACCGTAGCCTTCCTCGGCATCTTCGAGGGCTACGCCCCGGCCCGCACCATGCCGCCCATCCCCTTCTGGTCGCCGCGCCACTGGCCGGCCATGCTCCGCAACCTGCCCGGCTGGCTCGTCGACCACGCCCTGCTCGGCCCGCGCTACACCTGGAACCGCTTCTGGCATGTCGCTCACCAGTTAACGCAGCAGCGCCTGGCCCGGCGCGGCCGGCGCCACCCGCTGAAAATTAAGGAATTGGTGCACGGCATCGGCCACCTGCCCGATCACAAGCAGGCCGTTATCGCCGCCCAACTGCATGCGGCCTACGTCTATTGCCCGCCCTCCAGCGACCTGGCCGTCACGCTCTTCAACTGCCGCCGCCAATCCATGCTGCGCGACCCCGACCGCCGCCGCGGCTATCACCGCCTGGCCCTCGGCGGCCTGACCATCAAGGTTGTCTCCGGCAGCCACCACAACCTGCTCGAGGCCGCCCACGTCGCCTCGCTTGCCCAAGCCCTGCAAGCCAGCCTCCAAGCCGCCCATTCTGCTGCGCCGACCTCCAACGCATAGCTTCGCCCCCTCGGCCCATTCTCAATCGCCGGCCCAGCGCCCGCTGCCAGCCAACCGTCGGACATCCATCCTCGTCGTTCTGCCTGTCGCCGCCGTGCTAATGGTGCCGACGAAAAAAATAGTCCGTGTGCCCGACCCCGCCTGGCACACGGACTATTTTTTCAACTAGGGCCGGTTCGGCCGCATTCACAAACCCACCCTGCGCTGAGCCGGCCCCAAGCCGTTGAGGCTACGCCGCTTAGCTCAAATCGCAGCCCCCCTCGGCGCGCCGGCCGGGTCTGCCCAACGCTCACCCTCCCCCAACAACCCCGCCGCCTCGGCCGGCCCCCACGTGCCCGGCGCATACAGATGCACCGGCGTCGCTTGGTCAAGCACCGGCTCCACCACCCGCCAGGCCGCCTCCACCGCATCCTCGCGCGTGAACAAGATCGGGTCGCCGCGTACCGCATCGCCCAGCAGCCGCTCGTAAGGCGAGGCCCCCTCGGCCGACATATACCGCGCCACCAATTCCACCGCCTCGCCCTCCATACTGTCGCCCGCCTTCTTGGCCTGCGCCCCCAACGACATCAACACCTCTGGGCTCAACCGGAAGCGCACATAATTCGGCTCGTCCGTCCCGATCAGCGGGAACGCCGACTCCGGCGCGCGCCGCAGCGTCACCAGCACCTCCGTCGCCGTCACCGGCAAATCCTTGCCCGCTCGAATGTAGAACGGCACCTCCGCCCAGCGCCAGTTGTCAATGAACAAGCGCAGCGCCACAAACGTCTCCACCTTCGAGTCGGCCGCCACGCCTGCCTCCTGGCGATAGCCCTCGAACTGGCCGCGCACCAGGTTGGCCGCCTCCAGCGGGCGCATCGCCTTGAACACAATCGCGCGCTGATCGCGGCTGGCGTCGGCATCCTGGCGCGACGGCGCTTCCATCGCCAGCAGCGCCACGATTTGCAGCAAGTGGTTCTGCACCACATCGCGCAGCGTGCCCACCTCCTCGTAAAACTTCCCGCGCCCCTGCACCCCAAAGTTCTCCGCCATCGTGATCTGCACGCTCTCGACGAACTGGCGGTTCCAAATCGGCTCTAAAAACGTGTTGGCAAAGCGGAAGAACAGAATGTTCTGCACCGCTTCCTTGCCCAGATAATGGTCAATGCGAAAGATCGCGCGCTCGGGGAAGTGCTGATGCAGCGTCTGGTTCAGCGCCACCGCCGAAGCCAGATCGCGGCCAAACGGCTTCTCGACCACCAGCCGCGCGTTCGTGGCGCAGCCCGACTGCACCAACCCGGCCGCCACCATGGCGAACAGGCTAGGCGGGATCGCCAGATAGTGCAGCGGTCGTTGGGCCGTCCCCATCGCCTGCCGCAACTGCGCGAACGTGGCCGCGTCGTTGTAGTCGCCATCCACATAGCCCAGCCGCTCGACTAGCTTGGCATAGGCCGCCTCATCGAGGCCGCCGTTCTTTTCGAGGCTCTCGCGGGCGCGGGCGCGCAGTTGCTCCAGCCCCCAGTCTGACTTAGCCACGCCAATGATCGGCATATTCAGCTCGCCCTTCTTAATCAGGGCTTGCAGCGCCGGAAAGATTTTCTTGTAGGCCAGGTCGCCCGTCGCCCCAAAGAAGACGAAGGCGTCGGCCGGCTCGGAAGTGTTTGCCATCGTCGCGGCCTACTTATGCTCGGCGTGCCCGCCGAACTGAAAGCGCAGCGCCGACAACATCTGCTCGGCAAAGTCGGCCTGCCCGCGCGACGAAAACCGCCCGTACAGCGCCGCGCTCAGCACCGGCACTGGCACGGCCTCGTCAATCGCCGCCGCCACCGTCCAGCGCCCCTCGCCCGAGTCGGCCACATGCCCAGAGAACTCGGCCAGGTCGGGGCTGTTGAGCAGCGCGATCGTGCTCAGGTCGAGCAGCCAACTGGTGATGACGCTCCCGCGCCGCCAGACTTCGGCCACCTCGCCCAGATCAAAATCGTATTGATAATATTCGGGGTGCTGCAGTGGGCTGGTCTCGGCGTTCACGGCGCGCTGCTCGTGCCCGGCGTTGGCGTGCCGCAGCACGTTAAAGCCCTCCGCGTAAGCCTGCATCAGCCCGTACTCGATGCCGTTGTGGATCATCTTAACGAAGTGCCCTGCGCCCGATGGGCCGCAGTGCAGGTAGCCCCGGTCGGCCGTGCCGCGCCCTTCCGGCCGGCCAGGGGTGGCCGCCGCCGTAGCGTGCCCAGGGGCCAGCGTCGCGAAGATCGGGTCCAGGTGCTGCACAATCTCCGGCTCGCCGCCGATCATCAAGCAATAGCCGCGTTCCAAGCCCCACACGCCGCCGCTGGTGCCCACATCCACATAGTGCAGCCCGTTCGGCTTGAGCATGGCCGCGCGCCGCAGGTCGTCGTGATAATACGAGTTGCCGCCGTCAATGATCATGTCGCCCGGGGCCAGCAGCGGCACCAGCGCCTCCAGCTCGGCGTCCACCGCCGCCGCCGGAATCATCAGCCAGATCGCGCGCGGCTGTGTCAGCGCCGCCACAAACGCCGCCCGCGTGGCCGCGCCCGTCGCGCCCTCCGCCGCCAAAGCCGTCACGCTCTCAGTGCTGCGATCCGTCACCACGCACGTATGCCCGGCGCGCATCAGCCGCCGCACCATATTGGCGCCCATGCGCCCCAGGCCGATCATACCCAGTTGCATGTTAAAGGTCCTTTATCGCCACAAATACAAACCAAATGTTTGCCAAAATAACTTCGTCTCAAAGTCACCCTTCTCCTTCAGGGAAGGGCCAGGCTTAAGTCCGCCCAGCGGCCATCAAGCCGTCGCCGTGTCTATATACAGTCGTGCCAATTCGTGTTTACGGCCATTATCCTCCCCGCGCCTCGCCCACGCTCTTTCACGCGGCCCTCGCGCTCTCCCTGCCCCCAACTTCCTCCCCTTCGTGAAAATTCGTGTTAAGAATCCCCCCGCACCCAACAACCCACCTCGCTCAAGCCAGCCGCGCCATCTGGTCCAGCCCATACCCCGCCGCGCCCAGCAGCGCGATCGAGCCGAGCACCAGCGTCACCGGCATCTGCGCCACCACCTCCGCCAGCCGGCCCTTGTGCGTGTACGCCCGCTCGAAGCGCCCGTTGGTCAGCGCCGACTGCAAGTGGCCCGGCACGCCCCCCGCCATATACACCCCGCCGGTCGCCAACAGCTTCAAAGCCAGGTCGCCCGTCTCGGCCCCCAGGATGTCAATGAACAGGTCAATCGTGGCGGCGCACAGCGCGCTCTCCGGCGGCGTTTGCAGCGCGGCGGCGGTGATGATCGGTGCGCGGTCTTCGGCTGCCGCCAGCCGCGCGGCCACCGCCGGCGTCTCCGGCGCGACACCCGTGTCGCGCAGATAGTCGTACAGGTGGGGCAGGGCCATGCCCGAGCACACGCGCTCGACGCTCACGTGCGACCAACGCCGGCTCATATAATCCAGCAAGCCCACCTGCAGCGCGCCCAGCGGGGCGAAGCCAGTGTGGCCGCCCTCCGATGGGTACGCGCGATAGCGCGTGCCGTCCCAGGTCAGAAACGCCTCGCCCAGCCCCGTCCCCGGCGCGATGACGGCAATCGTCCCGCCTGGCTCGGCCACGCCCGCGTGCAGCGTAATCTTGGCCTCCGGCGCGGCCCGCAGCACCCCATGCGCCACCGCCTCCAGATCGTTCAGCAGCCAGACCGCCTCCAGCCCGAAGGCCGTGCGCAGCGCCTCGGTCTCCACCAGCCACGGCAGGTTGGTAATGCGCGCCCTCCCGTCCCGCACCGGCCCGGCCACATCGAAGCAGGCCGCCGTGATTGGCTGCGGCGCCTGCTTGCGAAACTCGCGCACAATCGCCTCGAGCGAGTCGTAGTCCCCGCTCAGAAAGCGCGCCAACGCCACCGGCGCGCTCGGCCCCCTCGCCGGATCGTAAATTGCGATCTCGGTCTTCGTGCCCCCAATATCGCCTGCCAGCAGCATAGTTGTGTCTCCTAAGCCCGAATCTATCACAATCCGCGCCGAGCCGGTAGCAAGGGGTTAAGAACACTTGCCACGAATTACACGAAGAGTGTTGCCAGTAGTCAGCCTGCGCCAGAGTCTCCCTACATCGCCCCAGGGACCATTGGCTTCCCAACGTCCTCTGCCTATCTCCCCAATCCTGACTCTGGCGCAACCTCCGTTCTCCCGTGAACCCATTCGTGCAATTCGTGGCTCCCCTGAAAATACTCAAGGTGGGGAGGGCCGCCTCGGTGGCGGGCGGCCGCTCAGAGCGACAGGGGCGGCACCGGGCACATGGCGCGGGGGGGCCGGTTAGGCCATGGCCCCCAACATTTGCTGATCGGGAGCCGCTTCGGCCGCCGAGCTAGTTACTTTTTTACGCAGATACTGGGTGAGCCGGCGGACATTGACCATGAGCGCGGCGCCGAGCAGCATACAGGTCATGCGAAACAAGCCCCGCACCGGCAGTTGGCCGGCGGAGAAGGGGTGTTTGAGCACCCGCATGGTGGCTTCGACCGCGACGCGCAGGTTGTGCGGGTTGGCGCGCCGGGCCTGGAGCGCGCGGCGGCGCACCGCCAAGACGGCTTCGCGCTGGTTGAAGTCCAGGTGGAAGCGCCCGTCGCGCTGACCGCGCCACAGGCGGCAGCGCCCAGCCTGGTGTAAGGGACAGGGCGTGCACCGCGCCGGGTCGAAGTCGGCCACAAAGGTGACGCCGGTGCGCCCCGGCCGGACCGGCACGGTTTGGCCCTGGGGACAAGTGATCTGCAGGGGCCGCTGCTGCGGGTCCAAGTGCAGGTCGAAGTCGGCCAGGCCCAGCTTGGCCGGGTCCGGCTGGCGCCCGCGGATGGCCGTTGGCTGCAACTCAACTTGGTGGGCCTGCAAGACGGCATCGGCCTCTGGACTGGCATACGTGCCATCGGTATGCAAGACCGCCAGGGGCATGCGCGCTTGGAGGGCCGGGACGGCTTCGGCCATGAGCTGGCTATCTTCGGTGGTGTTGGGCGCGACCTGCACGCTGGTGATCAACTGCACCGGGTTGGCCGGATCACAGGTTTCGCTGACATTGGCGACATAGCCCTTGTGCGCCCGCCCGGCCTTTTCGCGGTAGCTGGCTTCCAGGTCGTCCAGCGACTGCAAGCAACTGGCCTGGATCTCGGCATTCGGCTTCGGCTGGACATCCGTCTCTAGGACTTGGAAATTGTCGGTCAGCAAGCGCTGGCAAATCTGGTAGACCGGTTGGTCCTGATAACCGGCCGCCAAGTTCGTCAACAGGCGGTGCAGCAGCCGGCCGAGTTGCTGCAAGTGGGTCGTCGTGGACAGTCGGCCCTTGACCCGGTAGACATATTGGCCGGACGAGTGCTGGACATAGGGAGCGAAGTCAGCCTGGTAGCGGGCTTGATCGTCGGCCCGCAGCAACCGCCACAGCCGCTGGACGGCTTCGACCAGCAATTGCAGCCGGCTGGCATCCAGGATGTTGCTGGCGATTTGGGTTGAGTCCATGCGCTGCTGGCTAGTCTGGATCTGGAAAGCCTGCAGTTGCTGATCGGTGATGTCGGCAAACGCCTGGGCCAGCAGATTGACGCCCTTGGCCTGGTTGTAGTGGCTCAGGCGCTGGCGGAAGTTGTACAGGGTCCGGAGTTCAAAGTCGCCGTCGCCCAGGGCATGCAGGCCGAGCGCATAGCGCACCTGCACATCGTAGGTGAAATGGTCATACAGTTCTTCATCACTCCACCCATAGCCGGCCTTGAGCGTTTCCAGGCCGATCAGCACATTGACCGGGACGTTGGGCCGCGACGGCACGTCCGCATACAGCACTGCGAAGGGCTCTTCCTGCAGCCGGCAGAAGCAGTCGCGGTAGAACGCCCCGGCCCACGACTGTTCCAGCCGGGTGCGATGCTTGGCCGGCATCTCGCTCACATTGCTGATGAGTGGTGGCTTCAGGTGCTTCTTGTTCTTCTTAAACATCGGTTCACCCTGGGCGGCGTGCTTGAGCCTGTATGATATACCACCTCATCCCCGCCACCGAGTCGGCCCTCCCCACCTTGAGTATTTTCAGGGGAGTCACGAATTACACGAATTTTGGTCGGCGTGAGGTCGAAGGGTGTGAGGATCGCAAGACGGGCGGGTTTGAGAGTGGATAGGGTCGCTCTCATGCCAGCCCCGCCAGGCTGTGGACACCGTTGCGGCCGGGATGACGGAATGCTGAGAGTCACTTTGGTACGTCTGGAGAGCTATCAGCCGGTATCACTTAGAGCGCGTCTGAAAAGTCGGACTAGCGGAAACTGCAAAGGTCGGGCAAGCTTGC
>JBBRZY010000212.1:0-7583 GCA_038252885.1 Anaerolineales bacterium
CCTTTAAGTGGACCTACCGAGGCAAGCCACTTGTCGCCTAACCCTTGGCTTATCTACGCCAGCGTGCACTAGCCTACGCGGCCCCCAACGGTAATCGTGGTGCAGCCCGTTCAGCGCTGGGCCTCTGATTGCCCTGCTTGTTTTTGGCGTCCTAAGTGGCGACACCCTTGGCGCAGGGAAGCGTTGCGCGATCCCTGGTGCGGCCGCGCTGGATTGAAGTAGAAATCGTATTCCCTCAGGCCGGGAATTAGCTGGCGCCCGCCGATCACCAACATATGACCCAGACATTCCCGCCGCAAATTCCCCACAAACCATTCACAGTTTGTGGCGGATGACAATCAATTGTTGCCGCCAGATGGCGTTTTTGAATAGCAGTTCCACGCGGCTGAGCGGGAGATCGGCCAGCGTACCTGTGACCCGGTCCGGACCGGCGGGCTTGGTGAGTCGGCGAAAGAGTGGCTGGTAGCCGAGGACAGACGCGCCCTCAGGTTCTTCGCGTACCGTGTGAGTTGGCTCAACCCCAACGTTGATCTTCCAGCGGATCGTAGTTTCCGGGGTGCGCTTGGCGTTTAGCCTTCATCACCTCACTGAAGTGATCGGCAACGACTACGCGCACGTCGATATCACTAACCGTATCGCCAGTATTGGGCCCGCGTGAGCCGTACAACCAGGTTGCCACAACGCGCTTGTCGTCAGTCTGCTGGCTGACGATTCGTTGGAGTAGGGTCTCGCGTTCTGCGAGCCAAACCTGCGCATCCTGAGCAACCCCGACCATTTTTAGTTATGCTGATGAACATCCGACACGCGCCTCGTCTGAATACTAAGACCATCACGGGGCTGGCGGCATAAACCTGTTGCCGTTGCTACGATCCAGTACTCTCATAATGGCGTAGGCCGAACAGCCATACGCGGTAACCAATCACCAGCAGAACTGCGGCGACGAACGGTGCTAGCCAGGCCAGTAGGCCGACCTCATGACCAAGCACGAACGAGGCCGGATAAAAGGCGGCAAAGCCATACGGAATGACCCAAGTGAGCATCACGCCGATGGCCTTAGGAAAAATGGTCAGCGGGTAGTGCGCAAAGTTGTGATTCTCAAAGACCGCCGCCACCACTGGCATCGCATCAATGAGCCAGAAAGCGGAACTGGCAGTGATCAGGTTGATGGCGAAGTAAATTAGCCCGCCGCTCACGACGGTCAGCGCCAGGTAGAGCAAGTTGAAGGGCGTAAAGACATTGAGCGCGCGGCCGGCGGTCACGACAACGGCCAGGCCAATGATGAACGTGCCCACACCGGTGGTGTCGAAGCTGCTGGTCAGAAAATGAAAAAGGGGGTTAATCGGCCGCACCAGGTAGAGATCAAACCGGCCCCGCCGCACATAGCCGCCGATGGACCAGAAGTTGCCGGCGAAGGTGTCCATGAGGGCGCGGGCCATCAACATCAGCCCGTAGATCAAGAGCAGCTCCGGTAGGGTCCAGCCGTTCAAGCTGGGTACACGCGCCATGACGAGCCCCAAGGTGCCCAGGAAAGCAGCGTTGACTAGGATGGACGAGCCAGCCCCAATGAAAAAGTCGACGCGATATTCAAGCATCACTTTGAGTTGTTGCCGCAGCAGCGCTGGGTAGAGGGTCACATGATGCCACATGGTTAGCCACCCTGTACGGTGATGCGCTGCGCCGCCAAGTTGAAGACCAGCCGCGAGGTGGGGATCAGGGCCGCTACCCACAGCAGCTGCCCAAACAGAAGGCGCGGCGCTTCCGAGAGGGGGGTCACACCGGTCAACAGCGAGATCGGCACATAAATGGCCTGGGCGAAAGGCGTGTTCACGGCGATGATGCGCAGCTAGGCGGGCATCATATCCAGCGGCAACAGCGCGCCCGTGAAGAACAGCGCGATCCCGCCCACCAACGCCCACAGGCCCCACGTGGCGGTCGTGTACAGCGTGATGCTGCTCGCCATCCAATCGAGGCAAAAGATGATGCCGTGACCCAGCCCAGCCGAGAGGATGAAGACAGCCCAGGCACTCGGGTCCACTGGTAAGCGCAATCCAAACACCAATGTGGCCAGCAGCACTGCCGGCAGTTGGCGCACCAGCGCCATGGCCAGGGTCGCCAGCGCCTGGCCGTAGTAGCTCAATTGCAAATCGAGCGGGCGCACCAACAGCAGAGCAATGCCGCCGTCGCTGAGATTCCAGCCGAACTCCAAAATAAGGCCGAACTCGCTCAAGGGCTGGAAAATGCGCGCCAATAGTATGTAGGAGAGCGTGGCGGTGAGGCTCAGGCCGGCGACAGTGGCGGTATCAGCATAGACAGCGCGCCAGAAATACACGAACACCACCATGGCCACCAGATTTTGCAGCACGCGCACCCAGGCCGCCCAACTGAACACCAAGAACGTCTTGGGCACCATGCCGGCTAGCGCCAGATAGGCCTCCAGGCTGCTTGGCTTTTTATCGGAAACGGTGGCCATGTTACGACCCGGTGCTGCTGTAGTGCCGTAAGCCGAAGAGCCAAACGCGGTAGCTGAGGACGGCTAGGACGAGGGCGATCACTGGGCCGAGCCAAGCCAGCAGGCCGATATCGCGGCCGAGCAGGTAGGCGGCCGGGTAGTACGACGCAAAGCCGTACGGGATGATCCAGGTGAGTGCGAATATGAAACCACGCGGATAGACGGTGAGCGGAAAATAGGCGAAGCGGTGATTTTCAAAGACCAGCGCAGTAGCCGCCAGTGAGTCCGTGATCCAGAAGGCGGCGGTGCAGGTCAGAATGCTCAACGCAGTGAAGATCACCGCGCCGGTTAGCACGGCCACCATGGCGTAGGCTATGTAGAAGGGGCTGGCGAACACTCCGAGTGAGCCGCCAGCACTGACGACCAGCACCAGCCCCACCAAAAAGTTGCCCAGGCCATCGGCGTTGAAGTAGTTGGCCAACAAGTGATAAAGCGGGTCGAGCGGACGCACCAGGAAGCGGTCGAACCCACCCTCCTGAATGTAGCCGCTCAGCCCCCACGGGCCGTCGGCGAACATCTGGTTGACCGAGCGCGAGAGCGACATCAGCCCGTACAGCAGCAGCATCTCCGGCAGAGTCCAACCGGCCAAGGTAGGGATGCGGCCCATTACAACCCACAGGGTAAGCAGGTTGGCGGCCTGCTGCAGAATGGTGGCGGCCCCGGCAATCAGGAAGCTGGCGCGATACTCCAGGCGACTCTTGACTTGCTGGAGCATGAATTCGCCGTAGAGACTCACGTAGTAGCGCATCGCTAACCGCCCTGCACGGTCACGCGCCGCACCGCGACACGAAAGAATAGGCGCGAGACGACCAGCAGGCCAATCAGCCAGGCCACCTGGCCCAGCAGCAGGCGCGGCGCCTCGCTCAGCGGTGTCAGCCCGCTGAGCAGCGACACCGGCACATAGATGGCTTGGGCAAAAGGAGTGGCCTGCACCAGCAGCCGCAGCCAGGCGGGCATCACATCCAGCGGCAGCAGCGCGCCGGTGAGGAACAGACCGGCGGCCTGCACCGCCACCCATAGGCCCCACACTTCGGTCGTGTAAAAGGTGACGCAGCCGAGAATGTAATCAAAGCAGAACATGACGCTGCGGCCAAGCAGGGCCGAGACGACGAAGACCGCCCACACAGCCGGATCGGCGGGCCAACGCAGGCCGAACACAAAGGTCGCCAGCAGCAGCGCCGGCACTTGCCGCGCCAGCGCCAGAGAGAGTCCGCCGATATTCTGAGCGTAGTAGGCCAACTGCAGATCCACCGGGCGTACCAACTGCATCGCCAGGCCGCCTTCGCGCAGACCCCAGCCGAACTCCATCAGCAAATCAAGGTCGGCCAGCGGCTCGAACACCCGCGCCAGCAAGATGTAGGTGAGGGTGACACTCAAGTCGAGGCCGCCGATGGTGCTGGTTTCAGAGTAAACCGCCCGCCAGAAATAGACGAAGCCGACCATGCCCACCAGGTTCTGCAGAATGCGCAGCCAAGTAGTCCAGTTGTAGACCAGGAATTGCTTGGCGGTCATGGCGGCCAGGGCCAGGTAGGCGCTCAGGATGCTGGGCGGGCGGCCCGTAGCCGTGGCGGCCATGTTAGGTTCCAGTGCCCTGATAGTGGTTCAAGCCGTAGAGCCACACCTGATAGCTGATCACCGCCAATACCACGGCGATGACTGGTCCCAGCCAGGCTAGCAGGCCGATGTCTCGCCCGAGTAGAAAGGCTGCCGGGTAGAACGAAGCGAAGCCATACGGGATGATCCAGGTCAGGGCGAAGATGAAACCACGGGGGTAAATGTTCAAAGGGAAATAGGCGAAGCGGTGATTTTCGAACACGGCGGCTGAGACAGCGATGGAATCCTGCAGCCAAAAGGCGCTGGTGGCCGCGATCAGGCTGATCGTGGTGAAAATAACCGCGCCACTGATGACCGAAACCACTGTGTAGAACACCGCAAAGAGCGAGGTGAATACGCCCAGCGTCCGTCCGGCTACAGCGACCAATACAAGCCCGACCAGAAAGTTGCCAACGCCATCCGTATTGAATTGGTTGGCCAACAGGTGGAAAAGCGGGTTCATGGGGCGGATCAGGAAGCGGTCGAAGCCGCCATTGCGGATGTAGCTGCCAAGCTGCCAGGTGCTGTCGGTAAACATTTGATTGAGCGAGCGCGACAGCGACATCAGCCCATAGATAAGCATTACCGCCGGCAACGACCAGCCATTCAGGGCGGGAATTTGGCGCATGACGGCCCAGATGGTCACCAGCATGGCGGCCTGCTGGATGAGCGTGGCCACGCTGACGATGATGAAGCTCGCGCGGTACTCCAACTGGCTCTTAAGCTGCTGGAGCAGAAATTGACCATATAGGTAGGCGGAGTAGGCCATGGTTACCCGCCCTGCACTGTGATGCGCCGGACGGCGACGCGAAAGAACCAGCGCGACAGCACCACCAGCCCGACCAGCCACAGCGCCTGCACCAACAGCAGGCGCGGCGCTTCGTTCAGCGGCGTCAACCCACTCAAGAGCGATACCGGCCAATAGATGGCCTGGGCGAAAGGCGACGCCTGAACGATCACGCGCAGCCCGTCGGGCAGCATGGCGAGCGGCAGTAGCCCGCCGGTGAGAAAGAGTGTCACCGCCTTAGCGGCCCCCCACAGCCCCCAGACCTCGGTCGTATAGAAGGTCAAGCAGCCCAAGATCCAGTCCACAAGGAAGATGACGCTGCGGCCCAGCAGCGCGGAGAGCACGAAGACCGCCCACACGGCTGGGTCGGTGGGCCAACGCAGACCGAATGCGAACGTGGCCAGCAGCACCGCCGGGAGCTGGCGGCCCAGCGCCGCGGCCAGATTGCCCAGGCCGAGCACATAGTAGGTGAGCTGCAAGTCAAGCGGCCGCACCAATTCCTGCGCCAGGCCGCCCTCGCGTAGACCCCACCCGAACTCGGCCACCAGGCTCAGCTCGGCTAACGGCTCGAAGACCCGCGCCAGCAAGATGTAGGTGAGCGTGGCGCCCAGGGTCAGTCCGGCAATCGTCTGGGTATTGGCGTAGACCGAACGCCAGAAGTACACGAACGCCGCCATGCCGATGACGTTCTGTAGCACGGAAGCCCAGGACGCCCAGTTGTAAACCAGGATCTGCTTGGGCCCCATGGACGCCAGGGCCAGGTGCAGGGCACCCTCGCGGCGCAGGCTGGCGATCACGCCGCGCTCGCGGGCGGTTCGCGCAGCGCGCCGCCGTAGATCTGCTTGATCACCGAGGTCAGGTCGGGCTCGGCCAGCGAGAAGTCGGCTACTTCGATCTGGCTCATCAGCAAGCTGGCCACGCGGCTAGCGGTGGTGCGGGTGCGGTCGAAGCGCAGCACCAGCTTCTGGTTGTCGCGGCTGACCACCTCGGCGCCTTCTGGGAGATCAAATGCGCCCACCGGCTGCAAGGTGTCGAACGTGATGATGCGGAACTTGCCGAAGCGCTCTTTGATGGTGCTGAGCGGGCCATCGTAAATCAGCTTGCCGGTGTCAATGATCAGGACCCGTTTGCACAGCTCTTCGATGTCGCCCAGGTCGTGGGTGGTCAGGATGACGGTGGTGCCGCGCGTTTGGTTCTGTTCTTTGATGAAGGCGCGAATGCGCTCTTTGACGATCAGGTCGAGGCCGATCGTCGGCTCGTCGAGGTAGACGATCTTGGGCTCGTGGATCAAGGTGGCGGCCAGCTCGGCGCGCATCTTTTGCCCGAGCGACATCTGGCGGATGGGCACCGAGAGCAGGGGGGTGAGCTCCAGCGTGTCGGCGAATTGCGCGAGCAACTGCTTGTAGCGGGCGGGCTCGACCCGGTAGATTTTAGCGACCAGGTTGAGCGACTCGATCAGCGCCAGGTCCCACCACAGCTGCGTGCGCTGGCCGAACACCACGCCGATGTCGCGGGCGTTGGCCACGCGCTGGGCGTGTGGGTCGCGACCAAACACGCGCACCGTGCCGCCGGAGGGCACCAGCACGCCGGTGAGCATCTTGATGGTGGTGGATTTGCCGGCGCCGTTGACGCCGATGTAGCCGACGATTTCGCCCGGCTCAACGCGGAAGCTGATGGCGTCAACGGCGGTTTTTTCGACGTAGCGCGGGCGGAAAAGGCCCTTGAGTGCGCCGCCCAGCCCCGGATCTTTGGGGTTGAGCCGGAAGACCTTGCTGAGGTTGGTAACTTCGATGACGGCCATGGCCAGCGCTCCCCAGGACAAGCCCGCTCGGCGGTTGGCACTCGGAATTGAGCGCTACCGTTAAAGACCCAATTTTGCCGTTGAATGCGCGCACGGGCTTTAGCTCAATGAGTATAGGGGCGTTTTTGTGACGGTCAACCATTGCGCCGGCAGGCGCAATGGTCAGCGGCGGGTGGGCCGCTGGCTTGACGTAAGCGGCAGCTTACTGGTCGCTGTGCGCCACCACGTACTCATCTAGCTGAACGTAAAGGTCGGTCCAGACATGGTCGGGGATCAAGTCATGCTTGGTCGCCACAATGGCGGCGATGAGATGGTTACATGCACGGCCAGACACTAGTTCGACACCGGAATGACGAAGAGGGCCAGCTCGTTGCTGGAGGGCGGATAACCAACGACCGCCAAGACCGAGTCATTGGGTGACCACACCGGTATACCCGTCACATAGCGCCCCAGTGACCAAGCTCGCACCAGCGTAGTCTCGGGCATACGGACAATGCGCAGTGTGTTCAGCCCCTCAGTAGTCTGGCGCGACACAGCCACTTGGCTCGAGTCATTTGACCAGGCGGAATAATTTTCATCCGATTCATCGAGGAAGATCTGGGTCGGGCTCTGCGGTGGATCAACCGGGCGGACCCAGGCTGGATTGGCGTCTGCGCCGCGCAGTTCGAGCCAGCGCCCATCGCGAATCAAATAGGCATATGGCACGGTCAACGCTTCGACGAGGCCGCTTTCTGAATGGAAAAGTAAGACACGGTTTACATTTGAATCGGGGCGCAGCAAGAGGTGGAAATCCTGTGAATTCGGCACCCCGGCACCCAAGGCAAGCTGCCCCCGGTTTCCCGGCAGGCCGAAGAAGGTCGGGGCGATGGGTTCCACGTGGGCCTCTGGCCCGA
>JBBRZY010000213.1:0-7574 GCA_038252885.1 Anaerolineales bacterium
CCGACCACAAAGCCCGCCAGCCGCCCGCCGCTGACCGCCTTGATCCGGACCATGGGCGCGAGCAGCGCGAAGCTCAGGTCGAGCAGGCCCCAGGCGACACGGCCGAAGCAGGCGCGTTAGAGCGCGTGGACGGCGAAGAGGTCGGACAGGCGGGCGGGTACGATTGCGTAGGCGAGGGACATGAGAGAAAGGCAAAGAAAAAAGAAAGAGATGCTGCGCTAAGAAAAAGGCGGTAGCGGACGGATTGTACTGTATGGGCTCCGCAGGCACATAGAGCGTCGGTTCGTGAAATCCGTTTACCGCTGTATGAGTCCCCAATCGAGCAGCAGCCAGACGAAGCCGAGCGCCGCCAGGGTGACCAGCGTGTAGTGGAGGCGGCCGGTGAGCCCCCAGTAGCCGTCCTTCCAGACCGGCCAGGCCAGCAGCACCAGGCCCAGGCTGAGCGCGCCGGCCACCCACGGCACTACAAACAGCGGCGCGGCGTCGGGCGGCAGGCCGAACAACAGCAGGTAGGGCTGGTCGGTGCTGGTGTTGAGGATGAGGATCAGCAGCAGCGCCATGAAAGCCAGATGCAGCGTGGCCACCAGCGCGGCCAGCCAGCGGGCCAGCCAGGCGGCGCGGGGCGCGCGGCGGCGCAAGGCGCGCACCATGTCAATCGGCCAGTAGAGCACGGCCGAGAGGAACAGCAGCGCGCAGACCACAAACGGCACCGCCCGCTGCCAGTCGCCCTGCAGCAGCAAGCGGCTGGCCAGCCGGTAGACGCCGGGGTTGATCATCACGGCGGTCACGAAGGCCGGGCCGGCCAGGGCGCGCACGCAACTCGCGTTGGGGGCCACACCGGGGTTGAGCACAAACTGTGCGATCAGCGTCTGGCCGCAGGGCGTAAAGCCGGCATCGTGGCTCAGGCCGGGCAGCTCGATATAGAAGCTGTTGCGCAGGGTGCTGGCCGCGAGCTGGCTCCAGGCCGGCGGGTGCAGCGGGTCGTATTGGCCGGCCAGCACCAGCGTGGGGATCTCGCTGCGCACCGCCGTCGTCTCCAGCGCGGTGGCCTCACCCGCGCCCCACACGCCGCAGGCCGCCAGCGTGCCGTCGCCAAGCACAAAAGCGCGCAAGCGTGGATAGCGCTCGGCGCTGGCGGCGACCACGGCCGGGTCGTTGAAGGGGGCCTCATCGTGGCACATCACCGAGTACCATACCCCTGGCCGTGAGCCGTCGTCAGCGCCGTTGAGCGCGGTGGCCAGGCCCTCCACCACGGCGAGGTTGCCAGTGCTGATCTGCGCAATTGCCAGCGGCAGGTAGGGGATCAACGCGCTGTCGGACAGGGCCGCGAAGCCGCCGCGCAGCAGGCTTTGGCCAGTGACCCACTGAATGTGGGGTTCGCCCGAAGCCGGATCGGGCGTGGTCAAGATCAGCGGGCTGGCGTCCAGCCGGTCCACCACTTCGTAGAAGCGGCGCTGCAGGTCGGGGTAGTGGCTGGCGCAGGCCGGGGCGAGCGCGCAGCCGGTGAAGAGCTGGCTAAAGGCCCGGTCGGCGTCGGCGGCGGCGTCTTCAAACCAGTTCACCTGCAGCGGCAGCGCGGCGTTGAGCACCACGCTGCGCACCCCGGCCGGGTAATCGCGCATGACAATCAGCGCCACGCGCGTGCCATACGAGTGGCCATACAGGTTCCAGGACAGCAGGCCCAGCGCCACGCGCAGGTCTTTCACATCGGCGGCGGTGGCGGCAGTGTTGTAGGCGGCCAGGTTTACGCCGTCGGCCACCAGCCGGTCGTGGCACTGCTGGGCGGTGCGCACCTCCAGGCCGACCTCTTCTGGCGGGGTGGCGGCCTGGGCGCGCAGCGTGGCCTCCATGGCCTGAAACTCCCAGCAGGTCAGGTCGGGCAGCGAGGCGCCGGTGCCGCGCTGATCGAGCAAGATCACATCGCGGTTGGCGCGCAGGCCGGGGACTTCGTTCAGCCAGTAGTCAATCGAGTCTAGCGCGCTGTCGCCCGGCCCGCCGCTGAGGTAGAGGATGGGATCAGGCGCGGGGTTGGGGTTGGGGCTGCGCAGGAGGGCGACGGCCAGCCGCACCGTGCGGACCGGGTTGGCGCGGTCTTCCGGCACGATCAGGTAGCCGCAGTCGACCTTGGCCTCGGGCGGCAGCCGCCCCGGTGGGAACGGGCACGGCGCGGTCTCAAAACGGGCCAGGCCGCCCTGCCCCGGCGGCGCGGCCGGGCCGGCGGCAGTAGACAGCGCGGGGGCGCTGAACAGCAGCCCGCCGGCCAGCGCCAGCAGCACCGCCGCCCAAAACGCTTGCCTCATGAAACCGTGGCCTCGGCCCGCCGTCGCCGGGTAGCGCTGACCACCAGCAGCGCCCCCACCACCACGCCACCCAGCGCCAGCCCCAAGACCGGCCCGGCCAGCAGCACCAGCAGCGACCCGTTGGAGTTGGTGCCATATTCCCACACCCAGATGGTGCCATCGGTCAGCAGCACATAGCGGGCCTCAAACGCCACTTCGGCGTAGAACAGCGCCACGTAGACGGCGTCGACGGCCTCGCCCGGCGGGGGCGGCACCTCGCCAGCAAAGACCGAATGCTGATAGTCCGTCTCTTGCTCAACGGCGTAGGGCGCCTCGGCCGGCTGCCAGCACTGCGTGTTGACCGGGGCCTGGTGGTGATCGCAGACATACACCTGGCCCGACTGGGTGGCGACGTACACCTGGTTGGGGTCGGCCGCCACGAACCCCACGGCCGTTTCGGGCGGGGCGGCCAGCGAGCGCCAGTGGGCGAATTGCCCGCCGCTCTGGCCGCCCAGGTAGGCCACGGCGCCGCCCAGCCCCAGGCAGGGGGAGCAGATCAGCACGAGGAAGATCACGACGGCCAGGCCGGCGGTGCGCGACGGCGGGCGGGTGCGGGTGGTGGGGGCAGGTGAGGGTGTCATGGTCGGAAATTATAACGTAGGCGGGGGGGGCGGGGCGGTGGGGTGGCCGGGCGGCGGCGGGGGGATGCCCCCAGCGTACCAATTTGTAAAATTGGCTTGTTTTTTGTTGGGTTGCGTGCGGATTCGTGGTAGACTATGCGCGCTTTTGATTGGGATCTGTGCGCCCGCTGCTGCCAGGCCTCTAGGGGATGGTGGCGTTCTTCACCGGCTACGGACCGGTGGAAGAGGAGAATTGTATGCCAAGCAGGTTGTACGTCGGCAATCTTGCCTATGCCACGACAGAAGAGGACCTCAAGAGCTTGTTCGCTCAAGCGGGCACCGTATCATCTGTGGCACTGATCAAGGACCGTGACACCGGCCGGTCGAAGGGCTTTGCCTTCGTGGAGATGAGCACTCAGGCCGAGGCCGAGAGCGCCATCAAGACGTTCCACGGGCAGCGAGTGGGCGACCGCGAGCTGACCGTGAACATGGCCCGCCCGCGCGAAGAACGCCCGCGCGACGGCGGCTTTGGCGGCGGCGATGGGGGTGGTCGCCGCGATGGCGGCGGCGGTGGGGGCGGCTTCGGCGGCCCGCGCCGCGACGGCCCCAGCGGCGGCAGCGGCAACCGCTCGAACCGCGGCGGCGGCACGCGCCGCTACTAAGCGCCCTAGCGCCTAACTGTTTGATCGCACTTGGCCTAATGGGCCGGCGGCCAACCGCCCTCCCATTAGGCCATTTTGTATTCTAGGGCTGGGAGCAGGCGGCCAAACAAAACGGCCGGCGCCCTCCATGATGCGGACGCCGGCCGCAGGTTGCGCTAGGCAGGGCGGCGCTCAGGCCGCGTCGGTCGCGTCACCGGCCGGCTGGTCGCCGCCATCTTTCATTTGGCTGTCCTTCACCGCCGGCAGGCTGCGCAGCAGGGCCATCAGGTCGAGGCCGGTCAGGGCTTCGATCACGGCCGGCAGTTGGGCCACCGTGTCGGTCACATCGCGGGTGATGCGCGAGGCCCCGGTGCCGCTGTGCGCGTCGCCGCCAGAATTGATGACGACGATCTTGTCGGTGCGGGCGAGCGGCTCGGCCACGGCCCGGGCCAACTCGGGCAGCTTATCGAGCAACTGCTGCAGGATGGCGGCCTGGGTGTACTGCTGCCAGGCGTCGGCCTTCTTGCTGGTGGCCTCCGCTTCGGCATAGCCCTGGGCCTGGATCACCTCGGCCTGGGTCAGACCCTTGGCCTTGATAATGTCGGCCTCGGCCAGGCCGCGGGCCTTGTTGGCGTCGGCCTCGCCGGTGCCCAGGTTGCGGGTGGCGGAGGCCTGGCCCTCGGCCTCGGTTTCCAGGGTGTATTTGCGCGCTTCAGCCAGGGTGCGCTGGCGGAACTGCTCGGCCTCGGCCGGCTTGCGCACGGTGGCCTCCAGCTCGCGTTCGCGGCGGGCCACTTCCTGCTGCTGCACTTCGATCTGCTTGCGCTTCTCGACCACCGCGATCTGCACTTCTTCTTCTTTGACCTTCTGGTTGCTGATGTTCTGCTGCAGGGTGTAGGCCAGCTCGGCCTCGGCTCGCTTGCGGTTGACCTCGGCGTCGTAGTCGGCCTTCTGAACGGCGTAGTCCTTTTGCGACTCGGCGATCTTGGTTTCAGCGATAAACTTGGCCGTTTCGCCCTCCTGGCGCGCATGGGCGGCCTGGATGTTGGCGTCACGCTGCGCATTCGCCTGCCCGATGGCGGCGTCGCGCTTGACTTCGGCGATGCGGGCCTGACCCAGCGCGTCGAGGTAGCCTTGCGTGTCGTGAATATTTTTGATCGTAAACGAGACGATCACCAGGCCCATGTTGCGCATGTCCAGGGCCGACACTTCCTGCACGCGCTGGGCAAACTTGTCGCGGTCGCGGTAAATCTCCTCGACCGAGAGCGTGCCCAGGATGGCGCGCAGGTGGCCTTCCAGCGTTTGCAGCGCCACGTTCTGAATTTCGGCCACATTCTTCGACAGGAACTGCTCGGCGGCCGTGATCATCGAGACCTCGTCCGAGCCGACCTTGACCTGGGCCACGCCGTCCACGGTCACGGGCACGCCTTGCGAGGTGTACACGCCGGTGGTCACCACCTCAATGGTCATCAGCTCGAGCGAGATGTTGTCGACGCGCTCCAGCACCGGAAAGATGAAGGCGCTGCCGCCGCGCACGATGCGAAAGCTGCGGCGCACCTTTTGACCGCTGGTGGGGTCGGTGACGGTGGTGGTGCGGCCAGAGATGATCAGCACCTCGTTCGGGCCGACTTTCTTGTAGCGGCTGGCGTAAACAATCGCCAGCGCAATGAGCACAAAGAAGATGCCGAAAATCGCCACGGCGATGACGGTCAGAACAGGGCCATCCATGAGGGGGGTCTCCTGCCGGCGCGGCTAGGCGCGCGGGCGTACGATAACAACGCCGCTGCTGAGTTGTTCGATGACGACGGTAGTGCCGCGGGCGATCGCCACACCGGCCGCCGATTTGGCGGGATAGCTGACGCGCCCGCCCTGAGCCACAAACGCCACTTCGCCCAGCCCTTCGGCCGGGATGGGCGTGCTCACCTCGCCCACCGCCCCGACGACGTCTTTGAAGCGCACCTCCGACGAGCCTTGCGGGGCGATGAAGAAGTAGCCGAAGGCAAAGTGGGCGATGACGGCGACCAACAGCCCGCCACCGGCGGCCCACAGCAGGCTCCAGCGGGCCGAGACCTCGAGCAGCCCCTGAGCAATCAGCCCGAAGCCGCCAAAGGCCGTGACGAAGCTGGCGATGGTGATGGGCGAGAGCGACGGCACGCCGACTTCGGGCGTATCCACGCCGCCGGGCAGGTCCACATGGCCGCCCAGGGGCAGGTCGAGGTGGGGCAGATGCACATCGTGCAGCCCGCCGCCGATGAGGATGAACACGGCATACAGGATGCCGACACCCAGGAGCGCCAGGTAGACGACCGTTAGCCCAGGAGAAGCGAAGAAGGCATCCATACGAACGATTATACAGGGGGGCGGTGGAAAATACCTGACGTCCGGCTGTCGGCGGTGCGACAGTCGCTGGGCCTCACCTGCCGATAGGCACCCACGGCTTGCGAGGGGTAGCGCGGGAGCATTTCAGTTTGGGGGCCAAGTTGGAAAAAGACTGGGTAACCTGCCACGTCGACACAGGTGCTCACCGCAATGGGTGCTGGTGAGATTTCGTATCTGACCGAAGGAAATTTTTACCAGGGGTTGGGGGGGGCAAGCCCCCCAACCCCTGGTAAAAATTTCTGGCTGGCCCAAAACGGCAGCGGCCCTCAAAGGCGTGTAAACCCGCTGGCCGCCGGGAACCGCAGGCCTGGCAGGCGAGCACCCCGGCGGCGAGTCTGCTGGCGAGCGCACGGTATAGCCTAACCCAACGCCTAGCGCGGGCGTCGACGATCCTAAGGATTTTGCCCCCAAACTGAAATACACCCGGTTGCGCAAGATAGTTGCGGCGCGGGGTCAATTTGGTCATACTGCGGCGGCATTGAAGCGTCGTTTTCGATTGACGCGCCCCGCCGGTCGCCCGACTGGCCAGTACTCAGGTCACGCTAGGCGCAAGGCCCTCGGCTGAGTTAATCTAGGACCAGGCTCAGAGGGGACAGCCGGAGCCGCGTGGAAAGGCAGACCCAACATGCAGCGCTTGATGAGACTGATATTGATCGCCGCAATCGCATGGGCCGCGCCGGTGGCCGCCGCGCCGGCGCTAGCGCCCAACCCGCAAGCCGCCGCTACGCCGGCCGTGAACGTGACGGTCGGTAACGGCGATCACAACACTTGCACGGCCGGCGCGCTCCAAACGGCGCTGAACCAGGTGCAGGCCGGCGGCGGCGGGCAGATCAGCTTCAATTGTGGGGCCGCACCGCACACCATCGTCGTGAACGCCACGCTGAATGTCACTGCCACGGTCACGATTGACGGCGGGAACCTGGGCGACATCGCGCTGAGCGGCGACGGCAGCCGGCGGGTGATCCTGGTGAGCCCCGGCGGCGCCCTCACGCTCTACGACCTGGTGGTGATGCACGGACAATACTACGATGGCTATGGCGCCTGCATCCTGGCGAGCTCGGCCATCCTGTTGCTCAACCGCGTCATCGTCCATAGCTGCCACAACGGGCTGTCCCTCAGCGGCGCGGGGCCGATTGTGCAGGGGTCCATCTCCGATGGTGGGGCCATCGCCAACCTGCTCGGCACCACCACGCTCGTGAACAGCCAGGTCTTGAGCAGCACCGCCGACTCGGGCGCCGGCCTCTTCAACAATGGCCGGCTGAACTTGATTGACAGCCGGGTGGCGGGCAACCAGGCGCTGTACAGCGGTGGCGGGCTGCAGACCGGCGGGATCGTCGCGCTCGAGAACAGTGTGGTGGAGCACAACAGCAGCAACTACGGCGGCGGGATTAACACCTTTCAGACGGCCCATGTGAGCGTGCTCGGCAGCCGCGTCTATTCCAACACGGCGAACGTCTACGGCGGCGGGATGGTGAGCGCGGGCGTGCTGACCATGAGCCGGAGCAGTCTGGAGCAGAATTGGGCGGGGACCGAGGGCGGCGGGCTATATGTCTACACGGGCACGGCCACGCTCGATCAGGTGCGGGTGCTCGGCAACCACAGCCAGGCGAATGGCGGGGGCGTGTCGCTGTTGGGGGGCGTGTTCAGCTTGACGC
>JBBRZY010000214.1:0-7557 GCA_038252885.1 Anaerolineales bacterium
GGCGGGCGCAGGCGGCCACAGCCGATGTGTCGAACAAGATGGGCGCGCAGACGCTGCTGTACGGGCTGCTGGAGGCGGGCGAGCGGCTGGCCGGGCTGGTGAACGCGGCCCACATTGCGCCCACCAGCGCGGCGCTGAAGATGGACGAGTGGGAGTGGAACCGCACGCTGGACGTCAACCTCAAAGGCGTGTTCTTGATGAGCCAGACGGTGGCGCGGGCCATGAAGGAAACGGGCGGCGGCGTGATTGTGAACGTGCAGCGGCCGCTGAGCGTGGTGCCGCACGCGGCGGTGTGGGCCGCGCACGCCGGCATGCTGGGTCTGACCGACGCGCTGGCGGCCGAGTGGGGCGAGTGGCACGTGCTGGTGCGGCTGGCCCCGGCGGCCGAGGCGGGCGAGCGCATGGTGGCCTGGCTGCAGGAGTCGGGGTGAGCGTGGAGCAAAGCTCCGGGGCCGTCATCGTCCAGCAGGACGAGCGGGTGCGGCTGGCGGGGCTGCTACTGGCGGCCGGCGGCTGGCCAGAGGCCGAGCAGGCGCGGCGGCCGTATAAGCCGCATCGCGTCGCCGAGGGGGCGCGGCGGGCGTTCACGGCCTGGCGCGCGCATCCGGCGGTGGCGGCGGCTGAGGCGGTGGCGTTGGGGGCCGGGGGCGCGGCGCAATTATTCACGCTGGCGGCGGCCGGCGATTGGTCAACGGCGGCGGGCGGGGCGCTGGATGACTTTGTGGCGCAAGCCCAGCCGAGCGACTATTGGGCGGCGACGGCGGCCGATTGGCAGGCGGCCGAAGCCGAGATGAACACCGTGCTGGCGCGGGCCGACCTGGGGGAATTTTTGGCCGCGCTGGTCGGCGGGCCGCTGCCGGGGTTGCGGGTGTTCCCGAGCCTGCTGTATCCGGGGCGCGAGGCGGTGGTGGTCGACACGCCGGCTGGATTACTATTGTGCCAGCCGCCGCCGCCGGCCTGGGGCAGCTCGCCGCCGTGGCGCTACCACGAGCGGCCAGATGAGGTGTTGGCGGCCACGGCCGAGGCGCTGGCGACGGCGCTGTTGGCGCGAGCCACGGACTATCCGGCGCTGGCGGCGCAAGCCGGGCCGGTGGGGCTGGCGGCGGCAGTGCTGTTCTTGCGCGTGGCCGAGGGGCCCGAGGCCGCCGACCAATTCATGCTGATGGAGCGCCGCACGCGCAAGCTGCCACAGTTGCCGGCGCTGGTGGCCGCGCTGGATGGCAAGCGCGGGCTGGCTGAGGTGGCCGAGGCACTGGCCTCCCAACCTTAACGAAAAGGAAGCGATAATATGATTGACAAAAACGCAATTGTGGCCGGGCTGCAAGCCGCCGCCGCCGACCTGGAGCGCGAGGTGGCACGGCTGCCGGCGGCGAGCAAGCTGTGGAAGCCGAGCGAGAACGACTGGAGCCAGCACGAATGTCTGACCCACATTTGGATCGGCGACCACTATGTGTTCCTGCCGCGCATACGGGCGATGGCCGAGCAGGACAATCCGTTCTTGCCGCTGGTGGACGAGGGCGCGCTGCAAAAATCCGAGTTCAACGCCGACCGCTCGCGTGAGGACTTGCTGGCCGGCTTCCAGGCCGACCGCGCGGCCGAGCTGGCGCTGCTGGCGCAGTCTGACTGGGACCGGGTGGGCACGCACGAGACCAACGGGCCGATCAGCATCGGCTGGGTGGCGCAGTACGCGCTGGGCCACACCTGGGAGCACATGAGCCAGATGCTGCGCGTGCGGCTGGCGCATACGCTGCGCGGGCCGAAGACGGCCAGCTAGAGGCGGCCGTGGCGACTCCTTCGCATTCCCCTTCGCATGCCCCTATGCCTGCGCCGCCGGCCGATCTGGTGCTCGAATATCGGGCGGCGCTGTTGGCGCGGCTGGAGCAGCAGCCCACCGATTTGGTGACCGCCATCGCCGCTATCCCAGCCGAGGGCTGGCACAGCCGGCGCGTGGATGATGGCCGCACGGTGCACCTGAGCGTGGCGCACCTGCGCGATCTAGAAACGCTGGCCTACCTGCCGCATGTGCGCCGCATCCTGCTGGAAGACCGGCCGACGCTGACGGCCGAGGCGCATCACACCTGGTCGGCGGCGAGTTATGACGCCCATGAGCCCATGACGAACATCCTGGCGGCCTGGTCGCAGGCGCGCACGGAGGTGCTGGCCTGGCTGCGTCCGCTGCCGCCGCCGGCCTGGGGCCGGATGGGGTTCAATCCGGCGGTGGGGCAGCGCACGTTGCAGTGGTGGGTCGAGCGGGCCTACTGGCATATGAACGGGCATCTGCTGGCGGTGCAGCAGGCGGTTGGCGCGGCGTAAAGGTCTCTCGCTCTCGGCATGGCGCACTTCCTGAATGAAACGCAATTTCGCACGCTGACGGCCATCTGTGACGCGCTGATCCCGGCGCTGGACGCGGGCGGCGACGACGCGGCGACAGACTATTGGGCGCGCCCGGCCTCGGCGCTGGAAGTGCCGCGCCACTTCACGCGCCGCGTGCGCGACCTGCTCGATGCCGAGCAGCAGCGGCCGTTCAAACAGGCGCTCGATCTGCTGGGGCGCGGCGTGACGGCCGGGCCGCTGACCGGCCATTGGCGGCCCTTCGCCGATTTAGACGCGGCCACGCGCGAGCGGGTGCTGCAGGGCTGGTCCACTTCTTCGGTGCCGGCGCTGCGGCAGTTGTTTCAAGCGTTCAAGCGGGTGGCGAGCGCGCTGTTCTACTCGCTGCCCGCGCCGGACGGCGGCGACAATCCCAACTGGCCGGCGCTGGGCTACACACGCCGCAGTGCCGGGCCGCCGCCAGGGGGCTTCGCCGCGCCCCTGCCGACGGTGAGTGTGAGCGGGCCGACGACGCTGGATTGCGACGTGGTGATCGTTGGGTCGGGCGCGGGCGGCGGGGTGGCGGCGGGCGTGCTGGCGCAGGCCGGGCGCAGCGTGGTGGTGTTAGAGCGCGGGCCGCAGGTGGCGGAGGCCGACTTCGACGGCGACGAGAACACCGGCCTGGCGCGGCTGTACGATAACTACACCACCGAAGATGGCGCGATGGTGGTGCTGTCGGGCGCGGGGCTGGGCGGCGGCACCACCATCAATTGGTCGGCGGCCTTTCGCACGCCGGCGCATGTGCTGGCCGAGTGGGCCAACGAGTACGGCTGCACCGGCTGGGACGGCCCAGTCTTCGCGGCCGCGCTGGATGCGGTCAGCGCGCGCGTGGGCGTGACGTTGGCTGAGTCGCCCGTCAGCCCGCAGAGCGCCGCTTTGGCGCGGGGCTGCGCGGCTTTGGGGGCGCACTGTGCGCCGGTGCCGCGCAACGCGGCTGGGTGCGGCGACCCGCCGGCCTGCGGCGCGTGCGGCTATGGCTGCTCGCGCGGGGCCAAGCAGGGCACGGTGAAGACTTACCTGGCGGACGCGGTGGCGGCCGGGGCGCGGCTGATGGTGGGGGCCGCCGCAACGGACCTCATCATCGAAGCGGGGCGGGCGGTGGGCGTGCGCGCGACGGCGAATGGCCACGCGCTGACGGTGCGGGCGCGGGCGGTGATCGTGGCGGCCGGCACGCTGCGCACGCCCGGGCTGTTGGCCCGCAGCGGCATCGTGAACCCAAACATTGGCCGCCACTTGCGGCTGCATCCCACCTCGTTTGTGTATGGCGAGTACTCCGAGCCGATTGAGCCGTGGGCCGGCACGCCCATCGCGCGCTACTCGACGCAGTGGGCCAACCTGGACGGGCAGCATTACGGCGTGATCGTCGAGCATCCCCCGGCGCACCCCGGCTTTATGGGGCTGGCGCTGCCGTGGCGCTCGGGGCGGCAGGCCAAGGCGCTGATGCGCAAGGTGCGCCACCTCGCCGGCTTCATTGTGCTAACGCGCGACCGGGGCGCGGGTCAGGTGCTGGCGACCCGCAGCGGTGCGCCGAAGGTGCGCTACACGCTGGGCGCGCCGGACCGGGCGCACTTGATGCGCGGCTTGCTGGAATGCATCCGGCTGCACGCGGCGGCGGGGGCGGTGGAGATTGGCACGGCACAGTCGGGGCTGGCACCCTGGCGGCAGGGCGACAATCTGGACGCGTTTATGCAACAGGTTACGCGCGTGGGGCTGGCGCCCAATCGCTACAACGTGTTCTCGGCCCACCAGATGGGGAGCTGCCGCGTGGGCGGTACGCGGGCGCAAGCGGTGGTGCGGCCGGATGGCGAAAGCTGGGAGGTGCCGGGGCTGTACGTGGCCGACGGCTCGGTCTTCCCCACGCCCTCCGGCGTGAACCCGATGCTGACGATTATGGGGGTCGGGCATTACGTGGCGGGGCAGGTGACGACTAAGTTGTGAGGCCAGCGGAAAACCTTTGGCCACGAATTACCCCAATTACACGAATGGGGTTTGGGAAGAACAAGTAGGATGTGGCAATCAAACATGACCACCGACTCACTCATTCTCATCGAGACGCAGCGGCGCGTGGGGCTGGTGCGCTTCAACCGGCCGGCGGCGCTGAACGCGCTCAACACGCAGTTGATGGAAGAACTGGTGACGGCCTTGGAAGCGTTTGACCGCGACCCGGCCATTGGCTGTCTGGTGATCACCGGCAGCGCGCGCGCCTTCGCGGCGGGGGCCGACATCAAAGAGATGGCCGGCGCGTCGGCGGTGGAGATGCTCCAGCGCGACAACATCGCCCGCTGGGATCGGCTCAAAAAAGTCAAGAAGCCGATCATCGCGGCGGTGTCGGGCCACTGCCTGGGCGGCGGCTGCGAGTTGGCGCTGGCGTGCGACATGATCGTGGCGTCAGAGTCGGCGCGCTTCGGCCAGCCCGAGATCAACCTGGGCGTGATGCCGGGCGCCGGCGGCACGCAGCGGCTGACGCGCGCGGTGGGCAAGGCCGTGGCGATGGAGATGGTGCTCAACGCCCGCACGCTGACGGCCGACGAGGCCGCGCGCTTTGGGCTGGTGAACCGCGTGGCTCCGGTCGAAACCTACCTGGACGAAGCGCTGCGGCTGGCGGCGGCGATTGCGGCCCGCGCGCCCGTGGCTGTGCGGCTGGCCAAAGAGTCAGTCAACAACGCTTTCGAGACCTACCTGGCCGATGGGCTGGCCGACGAGCGCCGCGCCTTCTACTTTCTGTTTAGCACCGAAGACCAGAAGGAAGGCATGGAGGCGTTTGTGGCCAAGCGCGACGCGGAGTGGAAAGGCAAGTAGGGCATTGCTGATTTTTGATTTCTGAATGCTGATTGGGGAGGGCTGGGTGGCTGAGGTTACGTTTCGCGACATACAGAAGGCGCTACAAGGGCTGGGGCTGACGCGGGCGAGCCGGGTGCTGGCCTTAGGCGACGCGTCGGCGGTGGGGCCGGTGCGCGGCGGGGCCGAGACGGTGGTGGGGGCTTTGGCGGCCAGCAGCGCGCTGGTGATCGCGCCGGCCTTCACGCCGCAGTGCCAGGTGTGGCCGTTGGTCGGGCCGGAGAACAACGGCGCCACCTACACCGGCCACACGGCCGAGAACGCGGCGGCTGAATTCTCGCGGGCCGACCTGCCGGCGGAAGGGCTGGGCGAGGCGCTGCGGCAGGTGCCGGGGGCGCAACGGTCGGCCCATCCGTTGTATTCGTTTGTGGCGGTCGGGGCCGAGGCCGGGCTGACGCTGGCGGCGCAGAGCCTGGCCGAGCCGCTCGGGCCGGTGGCGCATTTGGCTAAGGCTGGGGCGGACGGCGTGGTGCTGCTGATCGGCGTGGACCAGACGGCCAACCTGGCGCTGCACTACGCCGAGGCGCGCGCCGGGCGCAAACAGTTTGTCCGCTGGGCGCTGACGCCCGACGGCATCGTCGAGTGCCTGGCCTGCCCCGGCTGCCCAGACGGCTTCAACACCCTCACCGGGCACATTCGCGCGCTGCGGCGGGTGACGCAGATTGGCCTGGCGCGGGTGGAAGCACTGCCGCTGGCCGAGTTGGTGAACGTGGCCGTCGAGCTGATTCGGCGCGAGCCGGCGGCGCTGCTGTGCGGGCGGGCGGGGTGCGAGCGGTGTGGGGCGGTGCGCAGTTACTTGATGGAAGTAGCCGCGTAACGAAGAAGGAAAGAAAGAGAAAGAGAAAGAGAAAAAGATAGGGCCAGCACGGATGTTGGGGCGCGGCGGTCGGTACGTATGACCGCCGCGCTTTTTATTCACCGCGCGCGGTGGTTCAGGCGCAAAGTGTGCGCTGCGCCGCCGACAGGTAGCGCGTCACTCTCGCGACCTCCCAACCCCGCCTGCTTCGTGATAATTCGGGTCAAAATGCTCTCGGCCCGCGCCATCATCCCTTGCCCAGCAAGCGCGCGATTCTTTAAGGTGGGCCTACCCAAACACCTGTTCGACGGATTTCAAGTCGTGGTATGATTAGGTTCACGCACCCAAGACCCCAACAACCTTACATTCACAATTTTTATTGGCGGCAGTGCCGGGGAGCATTTATGGATAAGGAAGCTGAGAAGATCACGATAATTGAAGGCCCGACCCCGGTCTTTGAGCAGACGCCCGAGACCTGGCTGCCTTCGCTGGCCGAGGGGCCGACCATGCCAACCCTGGTGCTGACGCGCCTGCGGACCTTCAACGGCCCGGCCATGGTCGAGCGCTGTTGGAAGGCCTGGGACGAGACGCGGCCGGTGTTTCTCGAGTACCGCGACGAGCACGGCGAGACGCAGGAGGCCGAAGTGGTGGCCGCGCGTTACCTGGAAGTGCCAGAAGGGCACATGCTGCTGCTGTATCTGCGCCTCAACTGAGGCCAGCCCAACTTTTACCTGTCACACAGGGCCGCCGGGACCGTGCGCAACTGAGCGCGGCTTGTGCGGCCCTGATTGTTTAACCCCATGCGACTGACGCTTTTGCACTTCAACGACTTGCACGGCCGGCTGGCGCAACTGCCGCGGCTGTACACGCTCATCCGCCGAGAGCGCGCGCAGGCGCAGGCGGCCGGGCGGCAGGTGCTGCTGCTCGACGGCGGCGACTCGGCCGACCGCGCCGAGTGGGCCAGCGCGGTGACACAGGGGCGCGCCAACTTTAGCTTGCTGGAGGCGATGGGCGTGCAGGCGACGGTGGTGGGCAACGGCGAAGCGCTCAATTGGGGCAAGCCGGCGCTGGCGAAGATGATCGCGGCGGTAGGCTTTCCGGTATTGGCGGCGAACCTGCGGGACGCGGCCGACCCGACGCAGGCGGCAGTGGCGGGGCTGCAGGCCGCGGTGCTGCTCGACCTGGGCGGCTTCGCGCTGGGCCTGGTGGGGCTGACGCAGACCTTCGTTGACAGTTATGCCGCCAAGGGCTATGCGGTGGCAGACCCCACACTGAGTCTGCGGCGCGCGCTCGACCGGCTGCGCGCCGACGGTGCCAGGCTGATCGTGCTGCTCTCGCACCTGGGCTACACTCGCTCGACGCCGCCCCTCCCGGGCGAGTCGCCCGATGCCTGGCACGACGATGACGTGGCGGCGGCCTTCCCTGAGATCGGCGTGATCGTGGGCGGGCACACGCACACAGTTTTGAACGCGCCGCAGAAAGTAGGGTCAACGCTGATTGTGCAGGCCGGCTGCTACGGCGACTACCTGGGCCGGCTCGACTTAGACGTGGAC